>NZ_WBKO01000002.1:300000-582681 GCF_032842345.1 Methanoculleus caldifontis
GTCTTCCGGCCGGGGCACGCGGACTACACCTGGCAGGCGAAGTACGGGCTCCGCGACCACCGGGGCGGCGGGCGGAGTTCTGGCCGGGAGACCCTTGCGCGGGTCGCGGCAGGCGCCGTCGCAATTCGCTGCCTTGCGCCTTACGGCATCAGTATCCGGGGGAAGGTCGTCGAGATCCACGGCGCGACGGAGCCGGCAGCGATGGAGGAGGAAATCATCGCCGCCCGCGATGCCGGCGACTCCGTGGGCGGGATCGTCGAGGTGAGGGCCGTCGGATGCCCGGCAGGCCTCGGTGACCCGGTCTTCGGGAAACTCGATGCCGCGATCGCCGGGGCGATGATGGGGATCGGCGCGGTGAAGGGCGTCGAGATCGGCGAGGGCTTCGCTGCCGCCCGGCTCTTCGGGAGCGAGATGAACGATCCTATCGGCGAGGCCGGGTTTGCAAGCAACCATGCGGGCGGCGTCCTCGGCGGGATCAGCACCGGCCAGGAGATCGTCGTCCGGCTTGCCGTCAAGCCGACGCCCTCGATACGCCGGGTCCAGCAGACCATCGATATCGCCGGAGAGGAGCAGGAGATCTCGGTCGGGGGGAGGCACGACCCTTGCATCGCGCCGCGGATTGTCCCGGTCGCGGAGTGCATGCTCGCGCTTGTGATCATGGATGCGATGCTCGAGCAGGCGAAGTACCGGGGGCTGGGTGCGACGGGCTGAAGGGCCGTCGCACTTCGCACCTCTCGGTGCTCGAACTCCGGACGTCCCGTCCGTCATTCTTCGCGGCTTCGCGGCTTCGTGGCTTCGCGTGAGGCATAGCGCAGGAGCAACATGGTCTCACGCGAAAGGAAGGTTATGGTCGCGCATGTATGATACCGACCTCGCGGCTCTTCCTCCCGGACGGACTCCCCGGCCCGGTGCTCAACGAACCAGTTGCGCGGTCACCACCTTCTTTGCCGCGTCGTGGAGCCTGCCGTCGCCGGTCACCAGGCTGGTCCCGCATCGGACCGTGGCGGCAAGAAAGAGAGCGTCGTAGACCGTGATCCCGTGGCTGCATGCCAGATCGTACGCCGCGGGCATCAGGTCACGGGCCGGCACCACATGGCAGGTCTCCCGGATAAATGCCTGAGAGTCGGCCAGCCCGGATCTGATGATGCCTTGGTCCTGGCCAAAAGGGGGGACCCGCTTCCAGGCAACATTTGCAACCTCGACGTATGCGAGATCAACTGTGGTACAATCGTGGCTCTCCACGATCTCGATTGCTCTCTCCGTGATCCCCTCCGGGAAGAAGATCGCTGCGATGATGCACGAGTCCAGCACAACGCTATCGGGCATCGCGATCCTCCCGGATCAGGTCTGCGGCAGGGGCCCCTTCGCCCAGCGAGCGATGGACTTCCCGTGCCCGTTCCAGGAGCCGGGTCTTGCGTCTTCTCCTTACCGACTGCTGATGGAGGTGCGAACCTCGGTCCCGCCATGCGGGATCGTCCTGACCATTGGTGAAGAGGATCATGAGACCCTCATTACTTCAACAGATCCGCGAGCTGCCGCATCTCCCTGATATGGTACTGCCCTTCAGCCGTCGGGGTCCCGGCGTGGCAGAAGGTGAACTCCGACCCCACGAGCGGCAGGATGGCACGGGCGTAACGGAACTCCGCGCCCATGATGCTCGTGCAGATGGGTTTCTGGGCGTGGTGGGTGAACGCGATGAGTGTAAAGAGGTCGTCGCGGGTCCGGGGTTTCACGACGATCTTGGGGATGTCGCCGTAGGACCGGAGCATCTCCTCGATCCTCCCCAGTTCAGGCTGCGTGGGCATCTCGTTCGTGTGGAGGGATGCGAGGATCTGGACGCCCTGGCTCTTGATGAACGGCGCCTGGTCCCGGTAACGGGCCTCCACGTCCACGAAGTCGACATACCGTGCGATCGGCCCGACGATCCGGACCCAGAGGTCGGCATCGCCGACGAACCTGCCTCCTTCCTCCCGGCTTCTCAGGGTAGCAATCAGGGGGACGGCGGTCTTCTCGCGGATCGCGCGGACCTGCTCCTGCAGGTCCCCCTCCATCCGGTCGAGCCGGATCTCGATGAACGTCGGGTTGTACTCCATCACCGCATCGATAACCCCGACATCCTCCACAGAGACGACGATCTTCATACCTGCCGGAGGTATCATCCCTGCACCACTTAAAAGTCTGCCCGCTCTCTCCATCACTTCCTCAACCCCCCGTAGCGTTCCAGCATGGCCGCGAATACCCCGTCAAAGACCCCCGGCAGCCGATCGCGGAATCCCTGCACGCCGACCTCGGTGACGCCGCCGCGGGTCGCGACCTCTCCTATCAGGTCTTCCGGCGTCCTGCCGGTCTCCCGGAGGTAGGCGGCCGTGGCCGTGAGCAGATCCGTCGCGAGCACCAACGCCCGGTCCGGCGGGAGGCTGCTCGCACGGGCCGCGGCCCCGGCAAGTTCACCGATGATGGCGGCGAGCAACGCCGGCCCGCAGCTCGAGAGCAGCGTTGCGGCCGCAAGGTCCTCCTCCCCGACGGGCATCACGCTCCCGACGGCAGAGAAGAGGTTCTCGACCATGAGAGCCTCGTCCGTGCCGACCCACTGCCCGTGGCAGACCAGCGTCGTCCCCTCCCCGACCGCGGAGGTGGCCGTGGGCACGACCCGGCTGACCGGGCCTGCATACATCTCCTCGAGGTCATGGAGGCCGATCCCGGCGGCAAGCGAGACGAGATGCTCGCTCCCGTCCATCACCGGCACGATCTCCCGGAGGACTCCCATCGTCTCCTGCGGCCTGACGGCGATGACGATCGTGCGGCACCGCCGGGCGAGGTCCGCGTTCGTCGCGGCGATCGCTATCCCCGGCCATGCGGCGGCGCAGGCGTCCAGGTTCCCCCGGCTCCTCGATGCCACCACGACCTCGCCGGGGGCGAGCACGCCGGACGCGAGGAAACCCTTCACCAGCATGCTGCCCATGTGCCCGTAGCCGATAACTCCTACCCGGTCCATAATCCAGTCCTTCTCACCACATCGCTCTCTCTCCCAAAAAGAGTACCCGCACCACGCGGGTGAGTATATAGTCCGGCGGGGCGAACGGTACGAAGCAGATGCCGCACAATCACCATCAGGTATCCGGGTCGCCGGAACTGCTTGCGCCGGCCGGGTCGCCGGAGGCCCTGGCCGCAGCGGTCGCCGCCGGCGCGGACGCCGTCTACCTTGCCGGGAGGCGCTTTGGGGCCCGGCACTACGCGGCGAACTTCTCCGACGAGGAACTTCGCGCCGCCGTCGATTACGCGCACCTCCGAGGCGTCAGGGTCTACGTCACCGTGAATACCCTCGTCCGGGACGACGAACTCGCCGATGTGGCCCGCTACCTCCTCTGGCTCTACGAGACGGGGGTCGACGCCGTCCTGGTGCAGGATGCCGGGGTGGCCTCGCTCGCCCGCGAGGCCGTGCCGGACCTCCTCCTCCACGCCTCGACCCAGATGACGGTCCACAACCGCGAGGGCGTGGGCCGGGCGGCGCGGGAGGGGTTCTCGCGCGTGGTGCTGGCACGGGAACTCACCCTCGCCGAGATCGAGGGGATCGGAGAGGAGGCAGCGGCACGGGGGATCGGCATCGAGGTCTTCGCCCACGGGGCGCTCTGCTACTGCTACTCGGGCCAGTGCCTCCTCTCCTCGGTCATCGGGGGGCGGAGCGGGAACCGGGGGATGTGCGCCCAGCCGTGCAGGAAGCCCTACCGGCTGGTGACAGGCGAGAAGGACGGGTACGGGCGCCCGAAGGAGCTCTGCGAGGTGCCCGCGGAGGACCATTACCTCCTCTCGACCCGGGACCTCGCGGTATACCCGCATCTCGATCGGCTCGCGCGTACGCCGGTGGCGTCGCTCAAGATCGAGGGGAGGATGCGCTCCCCGGAGTACGTCGCCACGGTGACGAGCATCTACCGGCGCGCCCTCGACGCGATCGCCGCCGGCAACCCCTGGTCGCCCTCGAAGGAAGAGATGCGGGACCTCGCCCTCGCGTTCAACCGGGAGTTCACGGAGGGCTACATCCTCGGCGCCCGCGATATCATGGCCCGCGACCGGCCCGGAAACCGGGGCATCCTGCTCGGCACGGTCACCGGCTACGACCCGCGGAGAGGGGAGGCGGCCGTCCGCCTCGCCGGCGACCTCTTACCCCGCTCCGGCGACGGACTCGCATTCTGCACGGACGATCCGGAGGAGGATACGGGCGCGGTCGTCAGAGGCACCCCGACCGCGAGGAGCGGGACGGTGCGCCTCTCCGTCCCCGCGCAGGTACGGGAGGGCGCCCGGGTCTTCCTGACGAAGAGCGCGGATCTCGAGGAGCGGGCGAAGCGGATCATGACAAAACCCCTGCCGCAGATCCCCATCGACATCTCGGCCGCCTGGGAGGACGGGGTGCCCTGCCTGGAGGCGACGGTCCCGGTGGACGGCGGCGAGCCGCTCCTGGTGCGCTACCGCTCCGACCTCGTGATGGAGCCAGCACGGAGCCGGCCGCTCGCCGCGGAGCAGATCGCCGAGCAGTTCGGGAAGACCGGGGGGACGCCGTTTATGGTCCGGAGAATGGATCTGCGGTACCCCGGCGGGCTCTTTGCGCCGGCAAGCGAGCTGAACCGGGTCCGGCGGACATTCTTAGAGCGGGTCGGGGAGGCCGTCCTCGCCGCCCGGCGCCCGGGGCAGGATGCGGTAGATGCCGCCCGCGAGAGGGTCGAGGCGGCGATCGCCGGGATGGAATGTTCCACAGAACAACGCCGCGCACCTCGCCCTCTCCCGGTCTCGGTCTACGCCGGCACCCTTGACGAAGCGGCGGCCGCGGCCCGGAGCGGCGCACGGACTGTCTACCTCGAACCCCCGGCCACCGGTATCCTCGCGGAGGCCGCCGCCGTCTGTCGGGAGGGGGGTGCCGACCTCGTCTGGAAGTGGCCGTCGATCACCCGGCGCGGGTTCCTCGATGCGGCGGCGCCCCTCCTCCCCTCACTCTACGACGCGGGCGTCCGCGGTGTCATGGTGAGCGGGATGGGGGTCGCGGATGCGGTCAGGCAGGCCGAGCCCCGGATGGCGCTCTACGGCGCCGCCGGGCTGAACCTCTGGAACCACAGGACCGCCCGGGAACTTGCACCGCTCTTCCTGCGGTGCACGGCCTCCCCCGAACTCCCGGCCGCCGATCTTGCCCGGCTCGCAGAAGCGGCCGGGGAGGCTCCCGAACTCGAGGTCCTCGTGCAGGGGAACATCGAGGCGCTCGTGACCGAAGACCGGCTGGTGGCGGCGGTCTCCGGCAAGGAACCCGGCGACCGGTTCCTCGGGCTCGCAGACCAGCGCAACCGCGTCTTCCCGCTCAGGCACGACGGCGAGGGGCGGACCTACATCGCGAACGCCGTCGAGACCTGCCTCGTCGACCGGCTGCCCCGGATCGCCGGGATGGGCATCGACGCCGTCGCCATCGATGCACGGGGGCGGGGGCCGCATTACGCCGGGGAGATGGCCCGGCTCTACCGGGAGGGGATCGACGCCGCGGGCCGGGGAGACTCCCGCACCCTCGCCGCGCTCAAAGAAGAGGTGAAGCGGCGAGCGCTCGGCGGCATCACCGGCGGGCATTTCGTCAGGGGACTTGAGGAATGAGCCCGGGCCGGTATTAGTCCCGGCTGCCGTCCCCGATTCCCTGCCCCCGCCATCAGAGTTAATATCAGGAGGGGCAACCTATCAGGCGGACGTGAGGAATATGGTTTCACCCTTTATTCTGGTCAACCTCAAGACCTACAAGGAAGGTATGGGCAGCAACGCCCACCGGATCGCCGCTGCGGCCGAGACCGTGGCAAGAGAGAGCGGGGCCGTCATCGGCATCGCCCCGGCCTTCACCGAACTCCACCCGATGAGCCACCACTACGCGATACCGGTCTTTGCCCAGCACATCGACGCGATCACCCCCGGCGCCCACACCGGCCATATCCTTCCCGAGGCGGTCAGGTCGGCGGGCGCACGCGGCACCCTGATCAACCACTCAGAACGCCGCCTCACTCTCGCCGATATCGGCGCCTGCGTCGAGGCCGCACGGAGGCTCCACCTCGAGTCGGTCGTCTGCACGAACAACGACGCCACCAGCGCCGCCGCCGCTGCCCTCAAGCCCGATTACGTGGCGATCGAGCCCCCGGAGCTGATCGGGAGCGGGGTCTCGGTCTCGAAGGCCGACCCGGGGATCATCGAGCGGTCCGTCAACGCCGTCAGGGCGGTGAACCCGGACGTGAAGGTCCTGACCGGGGCGGGCATCCAGTCAGGCGAATGCGTCAGGATCGCCGTCGACCTCGGCACCTGCGGCGTCCTTCTGGCTTCAAGCGTCGTCAAGGCCGAGAACCCCGAAGCCGTCCTCCGGGATCTCGTCTCCCTGATCTAGAAGACCCCCAGGCGCAGGTGTACACCCTCAAACAGAAACCTGAGGCACATGGCCTCGCACGGAAGTACAAAGACCCTGAAGAGAAGACAAAAGAAGCATTTATTGGACTTCGCGTCTTTTCGCGGCTTCGCGTGAGGTGGCGGTACAGATATACAAACCAGCCCTCACGCGAAGCCGCGAAGATCGCGAAGGGGGTGTCAGGTGATCAGCGATATCAGGTTGTGCTTGGTGATGACACCCTGCACCTTCCCTTTCTCGATCACGATGATGGCGTGGTTGTGGTGCAGGAGGCGGACGACCGTGTCGACAGACGCCGTCGGGGGAACGGTCGGGAAGCCCGGCTCCATATAATCCTTCACCAGTTTCCGGTGCGTCTGGTGAAGCCCCCCCGTCTCCATGGCGTTCATGATCGCGGATTCGGATATGCATCCTATGGGGATCCCGTTCTCGAGCACCGGCAGTTGAGAGATCCCGTTCTGGCCCATGATCTCGACGGCCCGGCCGACGGGATCATCCGGGGCGACAGAGAGGACGGGAGCGCTCATCACGTCCGCGGCCGTTACGCCCGAGTGCTCCGCGGCCTGCAGGACTTCCACGATCTTTGCGAGCGTACTCACCCTCGGGTCCACGCTGCCCGCCTCGATCCGCGCGACCATAGATTGACTGATTCCAGCCATACGGGCTACATCTGCCTGCTTTAAGCCCATGCGAATCCGTTTCTCCCGCAGTTCGGCCGGGGTGGGGATCTCCATATTATTACTATAAGTAATTTTTTCACTTATACGTTTGCCCCGCCTCCCCCGGAGAGATTAATATAGGCCGGGGCGTATCGGGGAGTATGGCCGCGAACAATGATCTGCAGCAGAGCGTCCTCGCGAAGGTCAGGGATATCCTCTCGACCTACCACACTCAGGACGCCGTCCAGAGCGAACTGGAGAATCTCGGTTTCGAGGTCCGGGCGGAGCACGCAGACGTCGTCTCCATGGAGAATGCGCCTGCGGAGGTCTTCGTCCAGCTCTCCGTGAACGAACGGGGCGAGGTCTTCGACTCGCATGTCGTGACGTTTGAAGAGATCGAACTCCAGCCGCGGGGGAAGGCCTGAGGTCGCGACAGGAGGAATTTTAGCGAGAAGAGCGTTCCGATAGCAGGAGTGGGAGGAGTAAGCCTCCTTCTGTTCTGTGCGGCATTCAGCTGAGCGCCATACCTGGGCGGATACCAGACTATCCATCTGCCCTATTCTGGCTTGCACCCGCAGGGATTCACCGTTTCATCGTATCCCGCCGTTACGTTCAACGAGGTGCGCGGAAACCCGCGCGACTCGCCCCCGAAGAGGAGGCTCGGTCGTTTCATCACTGACGGCGGGCCGTGTCGTTTCTGTGTCATTGCCGTGACTCTCGCCACCCGCACTTGCATGCGGCTGCGTGTCTGGCAGGTGGGAGGACTTTCCTCAGCAGCACATAAAGTGCCACCGTCGGCCGCACTCTCCCTCTCCTATATAATATCCGCCTCTAAGAATATAAATCAGTACGGGTACCCGCCCGGGCGGCCCTGCCGCCACCCGGCGCTGCGGGCTTCCGCGGAGGCCCCCGGGCCGGCCGCGCATACCCCCCGGATACCGGATAGATTTATATACCGGGTCACTGGTCTTACCAGTGGCGTTATTACCATGGGGGGAAGTGAGGTATCGACACAGTTAGAGCTGGCGGCAATCTTCGTCGGGTTCGTCGCCATCACAACGCTCTTTTCGTTTGTCTCGATCGGGGCAAGCGCTATGGGAGGCGGGGTCGCGACCGGTACGGGCACGTATCCGGTCCTCGCCGCGGGCGAGCCACACCTTGCACCGGTCGGGGGGATCGCCGGCCATTCGTCGGTCCCGGAGTTCTCCGGCGTTCTGGTTGACATCCTGACCTTCGCCGTCGTCAACACCGGGGAGGACGGGGCCGTCGACCTCTCCCGGGCCACCGTGACGGTGGCGGCGGGGGACTATCTCAAGATTCTCAGGCGGTCCGACACACTTTATCCGGCAGGCACCTGGACGGCGTCGTTGCCCCGGAACGACGACGGGAGTATACCCCTCCGGGCAGGAGAGGAGTGCACGGTCCGGATCCGCCTTGACCGCCCGGTACCTGCCGGGGAGCCTCTGACCGTCAGGGTGCGCCTTGCAGGCGACAGGCCCTGCACGATCACGGCGCAGGCCCGGACCGCCGGCGTCGATACCGTCGCCGGCACCGCTGTCTCCTCTTCTCCGGAAGACTAAAAGTATTCAACATCCTACGACCCATTTTGATGGAAATGCTGACCCCGGAAGAAGGCAGAACGGCAGTTCGTCTGGCACGGAGCGCCATCGAGAAAACCCTCAACGGCGAACGGGCGGCGCTGCCCGATCTCCCGGCGATCTTTCGCGAGAAGCGCGGCGTCTTCGTCACGATCAAGCGGCAGGGGCATCTTCGCGGCTGCATCGGCCTCCCGTACCCGGTAAAACCGCTCGGCGAGGCGCTCGTCGAAGCGGCCGCATCGGCAGCCCTCGAGGACCCGCGGTTCCCGCCGGTCTCGCGGTCGGAGCTCGCCGACCTCGATCTCGAGGTGACGGTGCTGACACAGCCCCGACCGCTCGACTGCCCGCCGGAAGAACGTCCCGGCTGCGTCGAGGTCGGGCGGCACGGCCTGATCGTCACCGGCCTCGGGACCGGGGGCCTCCTCCTCCCGCAGGTCCCGGCCGAGTACGGCTGGAGCAGCCGGGAGTTCCTCGACCAGACCTGCGTCAAGGCCGGGCTTTCGCCCGGCTGCTGGAAGCGTAAAGACGTCGCCGTACTGACGTTCGAGGGTCAGATATTCGAAGAAAAGGCGGTTTAACCCGAATGGCAATTACGTTTGAAGTCATCCACAAAGATATCGCGGGAAGGGTCGGGAAACTCAGGGTGAATGACAGAACAGTCAGGACGCCCGCACTCCTCCCCGTCGTCAACCCTCACCTCCCCCTGGTAACCCCCCGCGAGATGCGGGAGATGGGCGTCGAGGCCCTGATCACGAACGCCTACATCTTCAGGCGGAGCACGGAGTACCGCGACCGGGCACTTTCAGAGGGGCTTCATAAGGTCCTCGACTTCGACGGCGCGATCATGACCGACTCCGGCTCGTTCCAGCTCTCCGTCTACGGCGAGGTCGAGGTGAGCAACCAGGAGACGATCGAGTTCCAGCAGGCGATCGGGAGCGATATCATCGTCCCCCTGGACATCCCCACCCCGCCGGACGCCGGAAGGGAGAGGGCCGAGCGTGAACTCGTGGTCACGATGGACCGGATCCACGAAGCCCGCGAACTCTTCCCCGACGCGAACCTCGTCGGTCCGGTGCAGGGCGGCATCTTCACCGACCTCCGCGAGGAGGCCGGACGGGCCGTCCAGGAGTTCGGGTTCACCTTCTGCCCGGTCGGGGCCGTGGTGCCGCTGATGGAGAGTTACCGCTACAAAGACCTCGTTCAGGTCGTCCTCGCGGCCAAACGCGGCCTCTCCCCGGCGACCGCCGTCCACCTCTTCGGTGCGGGCCACCCGTCGATGTTCGCCCTCGCCGTCGCGATGGGCTGCGACCTCTTCGACTCGGCCGCATACGCCCTCTTCGCCCGTGAAGGGCGCTACATCACCACGCACGGGAGCCTCAAGATCGACGAGCTCGCGGAACTCCCCTGCGCCTGCCGGGTCTGCCGCTCGATGACCGCCGAGGAACTCCGGCAGTCAAAGGACCGGGAGCGGCTGCTCGCGCTCCACAACCTCCACGTCACCCTCGCGGAGATCGCCCGTATCCGGCAGGCGATCCAGGACGGGACCCTCTGGGAACTCGTCGACGAGCGGTGCCGGAGCCACCCGCGCCTGCTCGACGGCTACCGGGAACTTCTGGCCCACGCGGCCGAACTCGAACGCGACGACCCTGTCTCCAAGCGCCGGTTCTTCTACCGGGGCTCGGAGAGCTGCCGGAGGACGGAGGTTATCCGCTACCAGGAGGTCATCCCCCGCATCCCCCTTGGGGAGCGGGTGCTGGTCTCATTCGACGGCCGGGAGGTTCCGGGATTCGATACCGTCCTGAACTTCAAGCCCCCCTTCGGGCCGTACCCGACGGAACTCGCGGAGACCTTCCCGGTGGGCCAGAGCGAGGTCCCGGAATGGGACGACGATATGGTCCGGTCGGGGTGCGCCGGGATCCGGGCCCTTATGGAGGCCCACCCGGAGAGCCGGTTTGCCGTCCGGTGCGGCGAAGAGTGGGTGCGCCTCGTCCTTGAAGAGGTCCCCGACGCGGAGGTGTACCGTGAGCAGGTATGAGACGCAGAAGCACGACGGCCTCGCACGGATCGGCGCCTTCGAGCACGAAGGGACGAGCGTCTCCCTCCCCGCCGCCCTCGATACGGACGATGTCTTCCCCACGCTCCGCGAGCGTCTGCTCTCGAACGTCCCCCTCTCGGCGGACGAGGGGTTCGTCCGCGACTACTTCTCCCCCGGCGAAGGGCAGCCGGTCGCCGTCCACCCGCTCGCAGAGCCGAAGGCGGAGTCGGGCGACTGCGCCCTGGTCGCGAACTGGCATACGGCACTCAGGAACCCCCGGAACTACACGGGATGGCTTGCGGCCTTAAAAGAGAGCGTCCCCCCGGACACCGCGTGGTACGCCCCGGCGTCGGCGCTCCCCTCGACCGCCTGCCTCCTCATTTACTCGGGCTTCGACCTCTTCGACTACCGGGCCGTCGACCTCGCCTCGGCGCAGAAGAAGTTCTGTCTCCCCGAAGGCGAGTTCCCCGCCTCGCTGATGGAGACCGGGGCCTGCGGGTGCGAGGGCTGCCGGGAGGGGAACCTCGTCCGGCACAACCGTCTCGCACTCGACCGCGAGATCGCCCTCGTCCGGCACTACATCGAGGCCGGGCGGCTCCGTGAACTGATGGAGTCCCGGTGCCGCGCAGACGCCGCGCAGGTGGGCATCCTCCGGTTCCTCGACCGGAACTACGCCCTCATGGAGCGCTTCCTCCCGGTTGTCCGGGCGGTGCCGATGCGGGCGAACACCGCCGAGTCACAGAACCGGGCCGAGATCCGGCGGTTCGCCGACCGGGTGATCGAGCGGTTCGTCCCGACCCGGACCGACGTCGCGGTCCTCCTCCCCTGCTCGGCGCGGAAACCCTACTCGCTCTCAAGGAGCCACAAGCTCTTCATGAACACGGTCGACCGGCGGGCGCACGAACTGATCGTCACCTCGCCCCTCGGCCTCGTCCCCCGCGAACTCGAGCGGATCTACCCGGCCGGCCACTACGATGTGCCGGTGACGGGCTACTGGGACCGCGAGGAGTGCGCCTTCATCGCCGATATCCTCACCCGCTACTTCGCGGCGCACCCCTACCGCCGGGTTATCGCCCACCTCGAGGGCGGAGCGCTCACCGTCGCGGAGATGGCGGCGGAAGCCTGCGGGATCGACCTCGAGGTGACCTGCCAGGGCCACCCGACGGCGCCGGGGTCTCTGCGTGCCCTGAACGCCGCCCTCGAGGGCGAGCGCCGGGTGCAGACCGACATCGTCCGGGGAACGGTATCCTGGCAGTTCGGAACGGAGATCAGTTCCAAGGGCCTCCAGATCCGGGGCAGGAGCATGCAGATGGCGGTTCTGCGCGGGAAGCAGCAACTCTTCAGCATCGACGCCGGGACCGGGCTCTTCCGCCCGACGTTCGAGGGCTGGGACCTGATACCCGAGGGCTACCGGGTCAGGATCGACGCCTTCGTGCCGCAGGGCGACGTCCTCGCGCCGGGGATCACCGCCTGCGACCCCCGGATACGGGAGGGCGACGAGGTGCTCGTGGAAGGGCCGCTCGCGATCGCCACCGGGAAGGCGCTGATGGGTGCGGACGAGATGCTCCGGTCGAAGCGCGGCGTGGCGATCCGGGTGCGGAAGGTAAAGAAGCTCGGGGAGTGAGCGGTCCTCCCCGGGCTCGTGCCCTGCGGCGCTCGGGCGGTGACGCAGTCTCACACAAAGACGTAAAGGGGACTGCCAATAACAGCAAACGAATTTCGCGCGAAGCCGCGAAGAGCGCGAAGCTTGTATGACTCTTGACTACTTCTCTTCGCGTCTTTCGCGACTTCGCGTGAGGCAGAGTGAGGGGCTATGACCTATCCTCACGCAAAAGCGGGACGGACACGATGGGAAGCAGGCAACGCGAGCCCAAATAAAAAAGAAAGGCAGAATCTCCTGCCCCTAAAACCCAAACCCTACTTCTTCGGAACGAGCTTCACCGCCGTCCCGTAGGCGAGGAGCTCCGCTGCCGTCGTCATCGTCTGAGACGTCGTGAACCGGACGTTCAGCACGGCGTCGGCCTTAAGGTCGCGCGCCGAGTTGATCATCCGGTTGGTCGCCTCGGTCCGGGCGTCTGCGAGCATCGAGGTGTACTCCTCGAGTTCGCCGCCGACGAGGCTCTTTAAGCCCGCCATGACGTCTTTTCCTACGTTCTTCGTCCGTACGGTGTTCCCGAAGACCACGCCGAGGACTTCTCCCACGGCGTAGCCCGGCACTTCCTGAGTCGTCGTCAGTATCATTCTTCACTCCCTGATTGCTTCAATGGTCTCCTCGCGCCTCCGCCAGACGATCAGCGCGAGGCCGATCAGGATGAGCGGGAGGGCGTATATGAGGAGAAAAACGGGCCCTGCTATCGCTATGGCCGCGATCACCGCGCCAAGGGCGGTCAGGACGATCCCCCAGAGGACCTGGCTCCGCATACTTATCCCTGCGACGGAGTCGGGGATAACCGTTCGGATTCTCGCCCCGGATCCCGGTTCACCTCGCGGGTATACGGGAAATCACCCGGCGCCGGCGCGCAGGATCCGGTCTGCGATAGCTGCACTAAAGAGGCTGGAGCCACAATAGGTATGAAACGTTGGATACCTTTTGACGTTCAGATCGACCAACATCATCAGGAGTGAAGCGGTTGTATAAGGTGGAAACGGCGAATAAACTCGCCGACCGGGTTTATGAATACTGGATACGTGCGCCGCAGGTGGCGCAGCACGCACGCGCAGGCCAGTTTGTCATCCTGCGCCTGCACGAAAAAGGCGAGCGGATACCGCTCACCATCTCGGCCGTCAGGGGAGACGCCGTCAGGGTGATCTTCATGGCCGTCGGCAAGACGACCGAGGAGCTGGCGACCCTCCGGGCCGGCGACAGCATCAGCGACGTCGTGGGCCCGCTCGGAAAACCGAGCGAGATTGAGAACTACGGCACCTGCTGCGTCATCGGCGGCGGTGTCGGGATCGCGAGCACCCCCCTCATCGTCAAAGAACTCAGGGAAGCGGGCAACCACGTCATCGGGATCATCGGGGCGCGCAACGCCGATCTCCTCATCCTCGAGGACGAGATGCGGGAGGCCTGCAACGAGCTCTACGTCACGACCGACGACGGGAGCAAGGGCGTCCACGGTTTTGCAGCCGACGTCCTGAAGAAACTGCTCGCAGAGCGAAAGATCGACCGGGTCTGGATCATCGGCCCCGCCATCATGATGAAGGTCACCTCCGGCGCGACGGTGCCCTACGGCGTCAAGACCTACGTGAGCCTCAACCCGATCATGGTCGACGGGACGGGGATGTGCGGCTCCTGCCGGGTCACCGTCGGGGGAGAGACGAAGTTTGCCTGCGTCGACGGTCCCGAGTTCGACGCCCACCAGGTCGACTTTGCCGAACTGATGCAGCGGCAGCGGATCTACACCGGCCAGGAGAAGGCCTCGCTCGAGCGGTTCGCGGAGCACCGGTGCCGGTGCGGCGAAGGGGGTCACCACCATGAGTGACCGGGCCGTCGACGTCCGGGTCAAGGACTTCAGGGAGGTCGACTCCGGCATCACCCCCGGCGAGGCGATCGCCGAGGCGGAGCGCTGTCTCCAGTGCAAGAAGCCGCTCTGCGTCAGGGGCTGCCCGGTCTGCATCGACATCCCCGCCTTCATCGGGCATGTCGCGGAAGGCAACTTCCCCGAAGCCGCACGGGCGCTCAAGGAGCAGAACATGCTCCCCGCCATCTGCGGACGGGTCTGCCCGCAGGAGACCCAGTGCGAGGGCGTCTGCGTCCTCGGCAACAAGGAGACCCCGATCCGGATCGGCGCGATCGAGCGGTTCGTGGCCGACTGGGAGCGGGCGAACGACCCGAGCCTCCCCGACGTGGCAAAGCCGACCGGGAAGCGCGTGGCGGTCGTGGGTTCCGGCCCCGCGGGACTGACTGCCGCGGCAGAGCTCGCCCGCGCCGGCCACGCCGTCACGATCTTCGAGTCGCTCCACGAAGCGGGCGGGGTCCTGACCTACGGCATCCCCGCGTTCCGGCTCCCGAAGGATGTCGTCAAAGCGGAGATCGACCAGGTGCTCGCCCTCGGCGTCCGGCTGAAGAAGAACCACCTCGTGGGGAGAAGCGTCAGCGCCGACGAACTCCTCGGCTACGACGCGGTCTTCCTCGCGACCGGCGCGGGGCTCCCCGCGTTCATGGGCATCCCCGGCGAGAACAAGAACGGCGTCTACTCGGCAAATGAGTTCCTCACAAGGGTGAACCTGATGCACGGCGACGCGTTTCCCGAGTACGACACGCCGGTCCTGCACGGGGCCCGCGTCGCGGTGATCGGCGGCGGCAACGTCGCGATGGACTCCGCACGGGTGGCCCGCCGCCTGGGCGCGAAGGTCTCGCTGATCTACCGGAGAGGCGAGGAGGAGATGCCGGCACGGAGGGCCGAGGTCGTCCACGCAAAGGAGGAAGGGATCGAGTTTTACACCTGCACGAACCCGACGCAGATCCTCGGCGAGCAGTGCGTCACCGGCGTCGAGTGCGTGAAGATGTCCCTCTGCGGCCTTGACGCGAGCGGCCGCAGGTCGCCGGAGCCGATCGAGGGGAGCGAGTTCACCCTCGACGTGGACATGGTGATCCAGGCGATCGGCACGAGCCCGAACCCGCTCCTCGTCTCCCTGATCCCGGGCCTCGAGCGCGGGCGGAAGGGCAACGTCGTCGTCGACGAGAACGGCCGGACCTCGATCCCCCACGTCTACGCGGGCGGCGACATCGCCACCGGCGCGGCGACGGTGATCGAGGCGATGGGCTCGGCGAAGAAGGCGGCGGCGGCGATCGACGCGATGCTGAAGGGAGAATAATCACTCTTTTTCCAAGGGTTGGCCCGGAATTCTGCCGGGACAAGACCGGGTCCAACCGATTCTTCAGATGTGCCGTCGGAGCGTGAGCACCATGTATGCGAGTTAACTCTCCGCAGGACGGAGCTCGGAAGGGACACAGATCTTTGGGCAGGATGCTCCCTCTTGAGCCGGAAGGAGCGCGGACATACCTGAGTGAGGGACGCATTCTCCTACAAAAGAATAATTCATGCAGGGGAATCTCTCACTCGGGTTGACGGATACGGGTTCGCCTTACGGCAAAAGCTTCTCAAGTGTGAATGTGGCGTTTGCTCCGGGCGGAACGTATGTGCCGATATAGTGAATTTCGATAGGAATACACGGCGATTCTGGCACACCATCATTCTCCGGAATGACCCCCCGGAAGCCTACCATCATGCCATCTACCCGATAGGCTTCGTCCAGATTAACAGGAGCGTAACAGGTTCCGTTTTCCGCCTGTATGATATATACTCCACTGTCGTTTTCGACGTGTACGACTGTTCCGATGACGGTCTCTTCATCGATTTTTCCTGTATCAGTGCAACCGCTTGAGAGCAATGTTAAAATGAGGATGAATGTAACTGATATAACTGAAAGGTGGGGTAATGTTCTATGTACCATTATGTATACACTTACTTCTTCATTACTTAAATTCTCGGATATATAGTTCTTGGCGCTACTCTTTGGAACCTTGAAGGTCCTCAACCTGCCGACAGCATCTGCTGCCTTTGACGATGCTTACTCCCATATACACGATGGATAAACGGAGGGTGTGGCATCACCTCAGGTGGCTCCTTGTACTGTTTGATCCGTTTTTCAAGACAGAATTAGAAGCGTGCTTCATGAACACGATCTGTTCATGCCCAACCCATGACTGCTGAGGGTCCTCAAAATCCAAAAGAGTAGCGCTAAGAGTTATGATTTATAGTTTCATCATAATTCACTAACTATATGTTCTCTAAAGTTCCCACTGACCTGAGAAAGACTTGTTCAAAAAAGAAATCGGTTTTCTGTCCAACAGTTCATTATCAACTAACGTAAAATACTTGGCTCGTGCTATACGCCGGATTAGGCCCTACTACAACATAACCTAGAGGCGGGACACAATAGTGGTCACCAAGCACCTGGTAATAATAGCCTCCATCTACGGATTTTTGCCCCATTACGGTCTGGGATGTAACAAGAATCCCAATTTTCTCCTTGTTTGCGATCTCCACCCACGCTGGCTCGATGAACATGAATAATCGTGTTTTCGTCGACATGTAGGGTATTGATATAGCAGGCTGTGCCTGACTTGAAGAATAATAGTCGACAACCCTGTTTCCATGAAAAGCCCATGATAACCCAGCAACGCCTAAATCGCTATCCCTCGATGCGCTATTATTATTGTTCATTACATTTTGAAGAACTACAACACCTTCTTCCGCAGACGGGACTTTGCTGAGACTGGATTTCGAATCAGATGCCCTCGACCTGATCTCACTCATCGCCTCTTCTGTGAGAGGTTCTGGCATTTGTTCTCCGGGAGCAGTCCATTGAATTTTACTGGACTTATAGAGTTTCTGAAGATCTTCTGTGAGTTTCTCCATCTCACCGGGATAGACTGCTTCGTAGAATTCCGCGTAAGTGATATCTTTCCCAACAAGGTTGGAGATTAACTCCCTGTAATAATCTTCCTCTGATAGATCAGATGTGTCCAAGGCGGCATATTCACCATTACCATGTGCACTTGCCATAGGAACAAGCATTGCGCCAAATATGCACAATGTTATTAGGATTCCAACTGTTTGACCCACGTTTCTTGTCCTGTTCTTTCCATTCATTTTTCTTTCCTCCAGTGGTGACCCGGAGGCAAAAGAGACACACATTTAAGTATGTAGAACGCATACGCTCCCTTTGCCTCCGGGCATGCAGGGCGCGTCATCCGGTCGTCAACCAGGGATGGGCAGCCCCACATCTTTTGCGGACGCCGCTCTGAAGCATCCACACAGTGACATGAGCGGCGATCTATTTAGAAATTCTGTCAGATTCATTTACACGTTCGCAGATATTTGCCGAAAGTGAACGGAGAGAACCCTCCCCGGAAGACGAAGGCACAGGAGAGAACCTATTCTCAAGGTGGTATATGCCGTACAGGACGCAGCAGCCTCTGACTGCCGCACTTGCGCGCGCCCTGCACCCGAACTATTGGGTTCTGTCGATGGACAGGCAGGCCTGCCGGCCGATTGCGTAAACCGTATCAGCCATGAGCGACAGTACCTTCAACCTGTACAAAAACCCGTCGAAACCAGAAAGCTCCTGTCCGGAGGTCCCATGAAAAAGAGCCAGATTGTCATCTGGAGCGTCCTCATCGCTCTCGTCTTCGTGCACTATTTCTACATGCCCGAGCAGCCCAAGGTCACCAGGGGAGAGATGCATATCTCTTTCGACTCCCGGGAGTGCCGACCCGACCTGGTTGACCTCTGGAATACGCTTGTACAGGAGCAGGCGTTTTCGAACGAGTCGGCCGTGCTCATCCAGCTGAACCAGTATATCGACAAAGACGGAACGGTGCAGTGCACCGAACTCCACTGGATCGGCTACGTAGACGGGGAGGAGCACGCGTACGAGGTATATGTCCACCAGAGCGGCAACGTATATTATAACGACCAGATATTTGACTTCCCCATGCAGGGGGTACATCCCCTCGCCATATTACGCGAGGTCGACAGGATCGAGTTTGACGATCTCACTCACGGAGAATACAACATAACGCTCACGACGTTCAAACACGACGGTCCAATGACCTACAACAAAACCAACGGCGACCTGTACGCCTTCGCGGACGGATCGCTTCGTCCCCTGAAGGAGGCCACGTTCTCTTCCGAAGCCTCCCGGCATATGATCGAGATCTTTCCGGAGATCGGGCAGTCGGGCGAGATTACGACCGCAGAGAGCATATCGGATCGCATCATCCTCTTCCCCGAACAGGAGATCGCCCGGGCCGACTCCGTCGTCCACGCATGACGTGCAGGCGGCGCCCGGAGACTCTGAATGCATCCTCGATAAGCCACGGGGTGATCCGGGAAAAGGGGCAAACGGTGTAGTTATGGAGAACTGCCGAACGGCAATCAGATACCGGTGCCGGACACACGCCCCCCGGCGATCGCGGGCTTCCACGATCCGTGGGCTTGTACACACTCTTTCGCATCGGCGCAGAGGTAGTAGCGTACGAACCGTCCTTTCTTCTCGTCTCTGACAATACCATCCCGGAGCAGCGGTTTCATATGCCAGGTGACGTTCGCACCCGACATTATGAGCCGGGACGCGATCTCTTTTCTCGTGCTTCCCGGGTATTGCAAAACGATATTGAGTATCCGACTCTTTGACTGCTCGTTGAGATATCCCGCCACCTTTCGTTCCAGACCGGGACAGGCGCCCGTGTTGACGTAATATCTCATGCCTCTGCAGTTCGGCTCGGGGACGACCGTTCCCATCCTGCATAACATCTCTACGTGGTAGCGGAGGGTTCCGATATTCATCCCGAGCAACCGGGAGAGAGAGCTTGTATTGATTCCCGGATTATCGCGTATGCACAGGTACGTTGCATTCCGGGTTTCGTTCTCAAGGACGTTATTGCGCAGGATCCTCTTATGGCCGAAATGCAGCCATGCGAGCAGCGAGAATACAAGTTGCATCGGGACAAAGAGCACCGGAACAAATACGGATACGAGTCCGAGAATAACAATATCCAGGGGGATATTCCAGACGTACACCGGCATCGGATCCAAAGGCACCCTCTCCGGATATGCGTCCTGAACGGCAGTAGCACATGCGGCAGACGGCAGCAGTGCGAGGCAGAAGATGGCCAGAGCGATTCCGGCAATCCGCACCCGCGTGACCATGGATTTATATAAAACCGGTATCAGTAAAAAGGTTTGGTTTGGTAGGTGTTCGGCTTTGTTGAAAGCGTGTGAGAGGTCATCATTTAAGCATAAGCATTGCAATTCAAAATATACGGAATGGTTCCTGTCACACTCTCGCCATACACTTTAAGTCTCCAGGTACCTGATGCAGGGCTGCTTATATCTATGCGAATCTGTCCATCCAGACGTCCGCCATAATTGTCACGGTACGAACCATACAGGCTCCCATCCGGTCTGTAGATCTCCAATCTCAGGGAGTGGTCCGGGGTAAACCAGTTTAAGTAAACATTCAGTAAGGACATACCGGCTGGTACATTGAGCAGATGAGTATCAGTCTCCCCTTGTGTGATCGTAAAATACTCACGGGTTTCATACCAGTCCGCCTGCGAGAGAAGTCCCGCGACTCCGTCATTTTCGTTTCCGATACCTGCAGCTGAAACCATCGGCACGATGAAGGCGACGGCAGCCAGAAGTCCTATAATGTGACTGATCTTCATCAGAATCCACCGATGAGACATCGGAAGACCTCCGTATAAAAATTCTGTCCAATTTCTTTACACGTTTTATATACGCAAGCAGTACGTCGATCTCGGCGCGTGAGGGATCCCCGAGCGTCTCCGGAATAGCACGCAGGATCACGGGCATTTCGCCGGGAATCGTTCACTCTGCACCTTTCTGAAGGACAAGCACAATGCGGGAAAGATGTTGCGCGGAATAATAAACCCCGCCTCAAGGGGTTTTTCCGAAAGATAACCGTTGAAGCAAGAGATTATTCACGACGGAACCAGGGTTCTTTCTCCAACACAACCCGGACGTGTAAATAATTTGCATCTGTTGTCGGTTAATCTAAAGAGTACCACCGGCTAACCCGCTCCTCTCCTCTTCATTGTTCTCTCCCGGGCAGGTTCCTGCCCGGCACCGTACCCCCCCGGCAGGTGATCCGGCATCATCCCAACCACCCTGCACTCGCCGCGTTCCTCACCCCGTTCATGGGCTCGGCGGTGAACATCGCGCTCCCGTCCATCGCCGCCGAGTTCGCTCTCGACGCCGTCTCGCTCAGTTACGTGGCCTCCTCGTACCTCATCGCGACCGCGATCTTCCTCGTCCCACTCGGGCGGTGCGCCGACATCTACGGGCGCAAACGGATCTTCACCCTCGGGGTCGCGGTCTTCACCGCATCGGCCCTGCTCTCCGCGCTCGCGACGTCGGGGCCCGTGCTCATCCTCTTCCGGTTCATCGAGGGCATCGGAGGCACCATGATCTACGGCACCGGGATCGCCATGATCACGTCGGTCTTCCCGCCCGAGGAGCGGGGGCGGGCGCTCGGGATCAACGTCACCGCCGTCTACATCGGCCTCTCCGTCAGGCCGCTCCTCGGCGGCTCCCCCACCTGGCGGAACATCTTCCTCACCAACATCCCGCTCGACATCTATATCGTCTACCTGATCCGCCGCCACCTTGCCGGGGAGTGGGTCGACGCATGCGAGGAGCGGTTCGATCTCGTCGGTTCGGTCTTCTACGGCGCGATGCTCCTTGCCGTCCTGAACGCCCGACTCCTCGCGTCGAACCGGGCGTTCGCCTTCTCCAACCCGGCCGCCCTCTGTACCGGGAGATTTTCGCCTCGCTCGTCCGCGGCAGGGTGCACGGGCGACGGCCGGCCGTCACTCCAGAACACAGTAGACGTAGTATACCCGGCGCCCGTCCCTCGTCACGACGTCCGTCCCGTGCACCTCGTTCTCGAATCCCGGAAAGAGGTTGTCGAACTCCTGCAGGGAGACGAGGAACTCGACGATCCCCCGCGTGGCCGGCCCGCACCGCTCCCCCGGCATGATGACGGGAATACCGGGCGGGTAGGGCACGACCATCACCGCGACGGTCTTCCCCTCGAGCTCGCCCGCGGGCACCGGCGTCACCTCGCCCCGCACCAGGCGGCGGTAGGCCTCCGCCGGCGTCATCACCGGTTCCGGCAGCGCCGCGCAGATCTTCCGCATGACGTCTGCGATCGGCCGTTCCCGGAGATAATCGTGCATCTCCCGGCAGAGGTCGGCGATGCCCCGCCCGGCATACCGGGCGGGGTGCTCCCGCACGAGATCGGGGAAGACCTCCTCGAGCGGGCTGTTGCCGTCGTAGAGCGCCTTGAACCGGAAGAGCTCCGCGAGCAGCGTGCCGGATTTACCTTTCGTGATACCGAGCGTGAAGAGGACCAGAAACGAGTAGTACCCGGTCTTCTCGACGACGATCCCGTTCTCCCGGAGGTACTTCGTGACGACGGCCGCCGGTATCCCCCACTCCTCCATCCCACCCCCCGGGCTGATGCCGGGGGTGAGGATCGTCACCTTGATGGGGTCGAGCATGGCGTAACCCTCCTCGATGCCGCAAAAACCGTGCCACGCATCGTGGGGGTCCAGGAGCCAGCAGCCGGCGTTGTCGAGGAGGAGCCGGTCGTCCGCCTCCTCTGGAGACATCTCGGTCTCCCGGTCCGTGATGCAGTCGGGCTGCCAGACCGTGAACCACCAGCAGTCCTCCCCGGACGGGGAACCGGCCCGGATCTCCTCCGCCACCGCCACCATCTTCTTTCTGAAGACGATCGCCTCCTCGATCGCCTCCTCGACCAGGAACCTCCCCGAATGCCCGGCCATCATCTTGGTCGCGACGTCGAGCGAGGCCACGATGGTGTACTGGGGGGAGGTCGAGGTGAGCATCATGAACGCCTCGTTGAACCGCGGGTGGTCGACGGGCCCCCGGCCCTGCCTGACGTGAAGCATCGAGCCCTGCGAGAAGGCGGCGAGGACCTTATGGGTCGACTGGGTGGCAAAGACCGTCGGGCCGACCTCGTCTCTTGCGTGCATCCCGAACCGGCCGGCATAGAGCGGGTGGAACCGGGCGTAGCCGAACCAGGCCTCGTCGTAGTGGAGGTACGGGACACGGCCGCGGAGGTGCTCCTCGACCATCTCGGTGCTGTAGCAGATCCCGTCATACGTGGAGTTCGTGATCGCGGCCATCCGGACCGCCTGCGACGCAGGGTCCGGAACGAGCGGGCATGCCCGGATCTTCTCCGCGATCACCTCCGGGCGGAGTTCGCGGCTCATGATGGGGCCGATGATCCCGTACCCGTTCCGGGACGGGATGAGGTAGACGGGGACGGCGCCGGTCATGATGATCGCGTGCATCACGGACGCATGGCAGTTCCGGTCCACGAGGACGATGTCGCCGGGAGTGACCGTCCCGAGCCAGACAATCTTGTTCGCGGCCGAGGTGCCGCCGGTGACGAAGTAGGTCCGGTTCGCCCCGAAGACCTCCGCGGCCTTCCGCTCCGCCTCGCCGACGACACCGGAGTGGTCGAGGAGCGAACCGAGTTCCGGCACCGAGACAGAGAGATCGGCCCTGAGCGCGTTCTCGCCGAAGAAGTTGTAGAAGATCCGGCCGGCGGCGCTCTTGAGGAAGGCGACGCCGCCCATATGCCCCGGCGTGTGCCAGGAGTAGCGGTACTCCTCGACGTAGTCCATCATCCCCCTGAAGAACGGCGGAAGGACGTCGGCGAGGTAGTCCTGCGCCGCGCGCTTGATATGGCCGGCGATGAAACCGGGGGTGTCCTCGAGCTTCCAGATGTAGCCGTCGATCCGGGATATGACGCCGAGGGGTATCGCGGAGATCGCCAGTTTCTCCGTATTCAGAAAGATCGGGATTTTGGGGTTCCGTTCCCTGATGAGGGTGATGACGTCTGCGGCAGTCCGCATCCCGTCCGCGGCCTCCGGCGTGAGTTCCCAGTCGATGATGATGCAGCTCGCATGCGGGTGCGAGAGGAACGCGTGAACGCCGTCGCGGGCGGTCAGCGCCTCGATGACGGAAAAATCGTCACCTTTTAGTTCTTTCACTATCTCCCGCGACGCCCGGCCCTCTGCGGTATCCGAGTGCAGCTCGTCGTCGATGATGATGACAGGAAACTCGTCCAGATGATCCATGCGGCCACGCCCCTCCAGAAGGAGATCTCCCGGACGTCCCTCTTGTAACTTGCGGTCCGGGAGCAGGATGCGAACCTCTCGGCCGGACTCAAACGGCGTCACCCCGAAGATCCCGCCGGGTGACGGTCCGGGAACGGTCTTCGTGCAGATCCGCGCCGTCTCAAAGACCGGGACCATGCTGCACCGGCGGGCGAGCGCGACGACGGCGGAACGCTCCCTTCCGCACCGGGATCGCCGCGATCGTCACCGGAGTCGCATTCCGGGGGTTGAAGGTAGAACAGGCACTTTTGAGCCGTTCAAGGTCGCCAGATACTCCGCGTTGACGACATTTATATACGGGAACGGCCATCTACCACGGATGACAGGCGAGGGCTCAAATCCACCAAAGGTCTGCCTGGGATTCGATATTCACTATCCCTGTTATCTCAATCCCGGGTTCAGGCCAGGTATGGTAAAGGGAAAGCGAAACGTAAGAGACAGTTACTTCAACCCGCATATGAAGGAAGATCTCGGAGGGGTCATCGAGCGCTCCTTTACGCCGGCGACGGAGATCCTCCTCGACCTCCTCGACGGCGGGCTTGCCTGTTCCTTCAGCATCTCCGGGGCGGTCGTGGAGCACCTTGAGGAGTGGTACCCCGAGACGCTCGGACTTCTCTCCCGTGCGGCCACTCACCGGAACGCCGAGGTCCTCGCCCAGACCTACTATCACAGCGTTGCCGGGCAGTTTACGGACCTGCAGGAGTTCGAGGCCGAACTCCTCATGCACCGCGACCTGATGAAAGAGCACTTCTCAGTCGTGCCGACGACGTTTGCACATACCGATTACCCCATCACCCCCGCCACCGCGGAGATGCTCATGGAATCCGGGATCCGGGCGGCCGTCGTCGAGGGGAGCAACGGTATCGCTGCAGAGATCGAGCAAAACCACGTCTACACCTACCTCGGCCTCCCGGTCCTCGTCACCCACTGCGACCTCGCCGACGACATCGCCGTGCGGTTCCCCTGGAGAGGGTGGGACAAATGGCCGCTGATGGCCGACCGGTACGCGGAGTGGCTCTCCGTATCCCCCGGCGACTGCATCACCCTCTTCCTCGACTACCGCGTCTTCGGGGACGCCATCGGCCCCGAGACCGGTATCCTCGAGTTCCTGCGGACGCTCCCGTCCGCCCTCGCCGGGCAGGGGATAGAGACCGTCCGCCCGGCGGATGCCGCGGCACTCCCGCCGCACGGGGAGATCGAGGTGGGTGACAGAACCCCGGGCCCCGAGGCCCTGCAGAGGACCATCATGCAGCAGTCCGC
The DNA here is from genome assembly GCF_032842345.1 of Methanoculleus caldifontis. Classification (NCBI taxonomy): domain Archaea; kingdom Methanobacteriati; phylum Methanobacteriota; class Methanomicrobia; order Methanomicrobiales; family Methanomicrobiaceae; genus Methanoculleus; species Methanoculleus caldifontis. The sequence goes on from NZ_WBKO01000002.1 coordinate 324,707, forward strand.
CCTCGAGGCGCTCGAGGGAGCCGGCGGCCTGGTTACAGACCGGGATACCTGGCGCTGCCTTCTCGAGACGGACCACATCCGCCGGATGGCCATGCGCTCGGCCTCGTGCGGGAGGCCGCTCCACGCCGTCAGCCACCAGGCGACCCACGACCACTTCGCCTCCTTCATGCGGATCCTCTCGGACTTCGAGGAGCGGTCCGCGACCAGCGCACGGTCCCCGAAAGCCGTCCTCTCGCTCCGCTGCGTCCCGCCCGAGAAGGCGTTCTACTTCTCGTCGCACGAGCGGCCCGCCGGATACGCCGCCCACAGCCTGCAGGAGCTCGTGAACATGCTCGAGTTCGCCCCCGACGACGTCATCCGCTACCACGTCGAGCGCGAGGACTTCTCCCGCTGGATCGATCTCGTCATCGGCGATACGAAACTTGCCGGGAAGATTCAGGGCACCTCCGACCGCAACGAACTCCGCTCGACGATACAGAAAAGGATCGACAAACTATGGAAACGCTTAAGATAGCATTCTTCTGCTGGGAGTCGCTTGGCTCCACGTTCAAGGTGGGCGGTCTCGCCCCGGCGACGACCCACCTCGCCGAGAATATGGCCCGGAAGGGGCACGAGGTCCATTTCTTCACGCGAGGAGACGGGCCCGGCGATGCCCTGATCGACGGCGTCCACTACCACTACTGCCTGCCGTTCGGCGACAATATCGTCGATTACTGCAGGACCATGAGCAACATGCTCGTGGACGCCTTCCGCGCTCACGACACCCCGCCGTTCGATATCCTCCACTTCCACGACTGGCACCTCGTCGAGGCGATGCACCTCCTCCGCGACAAAAACACCGTCCTCTCCTATCACTCCACCGAGTACGGGCGGCACGGAGGGAACTTCGGCGGCTGGTGGGAGTTCCAGGAGATCTCTGGCAAGGAGTGGTACGGGGGCTACATCGCGAAAGCGGTCACGACGGTCTCGAACTCGACGAAGACGGAGGTGATGTGGCTCTACAACGTCCCCGGGTGGAAAGTAACCGTCATCCCGAACGGGATCGACCCCGACGCCTACCGCATCCCGGTCGACCCCGGCGAGGTGAAGAAACACTACGGCATCCATCCCCTTGCACCCGTCGTCCTCTTCGTCGGGCGCCTCACCTACCAGAAGGGGGCCGACCTCCTGCTCCAGGCCATACCCCGGATCCTCGCCAAACGCTGGGACGTGCAGTTTCTCTTCGCGGGCACCGGCGACATGCGCGGCTACCTGGAGAGTGCGGCAAACGGTCTTCCCGTGCAGTTCCTCGGCTACGTCGCGGACGAGGAGCATAACCGGCTCCTGAACGCCTGCGACCTCGTCGTCATCCCGAGCCGGAACGAGCCGTTCGGGCTCGTCCTGACGGAGGCCTGGAGCGCGGAGCGTTGCGTCGTCGCGACCGAAGTCGGGGGACTTGCCGAGAACATCGACAACTACGTGAACGGGATCAAGGTCCCCGTCCGGCCGGACTCGATCGCCTGGGGGATCTGCCACCTCATCGACGACCCTGCCTACATGCAGAGGCTGGGAAGAGCCGGCCGGAGAAAGGTTCTGGAGAAGTTCAGGTGGAGCGTCGTCACCGAACGGATGCTCGGCGTCTACGAGAAACTTCTCTCCGGCGGCCCGCGGTGACGGCGCCCGGGAGGGATGAGAGCGTGCAACAGACCTTACCCGACATCACGAAGACCGGGAGCCTCCTCACCGAGTACGACGTCTACCTCTTCCGGCAGGGGAACCACGCCCGCCTGTACGAGAGGCTGGGGTCGCACCCCGCGATCGCCGACGGCATCCGGGGGACGTACTTCGCGGTCTGGGCGCCAAACGCGGCGGAGGTCTCGGTCGTCGGGGATTTCAACGAGTGGAAGGCAGGCAACCACCCCCTCTCGATCCGGAGCGACGACTCCGGGATCTGGGAAGGATTCATCCCGGAGATCGGCCACGGGACGATCTACAAGTACCACATCAGGAGCAGGTACGGTGACTACCGCGTGGAGAAGGGCGACCCGTTCGCGTACACCTGGGAGGTCCCTCCAAAGACCGCGTCGGTCGTCTGGGACCTCTCATACGCCTGGCGGGACCGGGCCTGGATACGGTGCCGGGAAGAGGCAAACACCCCCGACGCCCCGATATCGGTCTACGAGGTGCACGCAGGGTCGTGGCGGAAGGTGCCGGCGGAGGAGAACCGGTCCCTGAACTACAGAGAGCTCGCGGCCGAACTCGCCGACTACCTGATCGAGACGGGGTTCACGCACGTCGAGTTCCTCCCCGTCATGGAGCACCCGTTCTACGCTTCCTGGGGCTACCAGACGCTCGGCTACTTCGCCCCTACGAGCAGGTACGGCACCCCCCAGGACTTCATGCACCTCGTCGAGCGCCTCCACCAGCGCGGGATAGGAGTGATCCTCGACTGGGTGCCGTCGCACTTCCCCTCCGACGGCTACGGCCTCTCCTACTTCGACGGCACCTACCTCTACGAGCACGCCCTCCCCGGCAGGCGCTACCACCCGGAGTGGAAGAGTTACGTCTTCAACCTGGGAAGAAACGAGGTCCGGTCGTTCCTCACGAGCAGCGCCATCTTCTGGCTCGAGCGGTATCATGCGGACGGCCTCAGAGTCGATGCGGTCTCCTCGATGCTCTACCTCGACTATGCGCGGAGTGCGGGGGAGTGGACGCCGAACGTCCACGGCGGGAGGGAGAATCTCGAGGCGGTGGGGTTCCTCCGGAAGGTGAACGAGACGGTCCACGCGAACTACCCCGACGTCCTCGTCATCGCCGAGGAGGCGACCTCCTGGCCGGGGGTGACCGCGCCGACCGCGACCGGGGGGCTCGGGTTCGACCTGAAGTGGAACATGGGCTGGATGCACGATACGCTCGACTACTTCGTGCTCGACCCGGTCTTCCGGAAGTATCGGCCCGACTTCCTGACGTTCAGCATATGGTACGCGTTCTCCGAGCGCTACGTCCTCCCCCTCTCCCACGACGAGGTCGTCCACGAGAAGGGTTCGCTCATCGGGAAGATGCCCGGTGACGACTGGCGGAAACGGGCGAACCTCCGCCTCCTGTACGGGTATATGTTCACGCACCCGGGGAAGAAACTCCTCTTCATGGGCGGGGAGTTCGGGCAGCGGTCGGAGTGGAGCCACGACGCCGGGCTGGAGTGGCACCTCCTGCGGCATCCTTCCCACCAGGGGATCTTCCGGTGGGTCGCCGACTTAAACCACCTCTACCGGCGGGAGCCCGCCCTCCACGAGCGGGACGCCGAGCAGGAGGGGTTCGAGTGGGTCGACTTCTCCGACGTCGAGAAGAGCATCGTCAGTTACCTGCGGCGGGGGCGGTCGGCCGACGAGGTCGTCCTGGTCGCCTGCAACTGCACCCCGGTGCCGCGCTACGGCTACCGGGTCGGCGTCCCGTTCGGCGGGTTCTGGAAGGAGGCGCTCAACAGCGACGCGACCGAGTACGGCGGGAGCGGCGTCGGGAACCTCGGCGGGGTGGAGGCGGAGCAGGTCCCGGCCCACGGCCGGCCGTGGTCGCTCCCGCTCACCCTGCCCCCGCTCGGGACGGTCATCCTTCTTCCCGAGGGGGCGTGACCGATGAGGCGCGCCGTCTGCATCCACGGCCACTTCTACCAGCCGCCGCGGGAGAACCCCTGGACCGGGGAGGTCGAGGTCCAGCGGTCCGTGGCGCCGGATCACGACTGGAATGAGCGGGTGGCCGCGGAATGTTACGGACCGAACACCGCCGCACGCATCCTTGACCCGGAGGGGCTGATCGAGGAGGTCGTGAACACCTATTCACGGATCAGCTTCACCGCCGCGCCGACGCTCCTTGCCTGGCTGGAGCAACACCGCCCGGCGGTCTACCGCGCGATCCTCGATGCAGACCGGGAGAGCCGGGTACGCTACGCCGGCCACGGATCGGCGATCGCCTGCTGCTACAACCACCTCATCATGCCGTTTGCGACCCGCGAGGAGAAGCGGATTCAGGTCGCCTGGGGAGTCCGCGACTTTGCGGCGCGGTTCGGCCGGGAGCCCGAGGGGATGTGGCTCCCGGAGACGGCGGTCGATATCGAGTCCCTGGACCTGATGGCGGAGGCAGGGATCCGGTTCACGGTCCTCGCCCCCCACCAGGCGGGCCGGGTGCGGGCGATCGGGGGAGGAGCCTGGACGGACGTCTCCGGCGGCCGGGTCGATACGACCTCACCCTACCTCTGCCGCCTCCCCTCCGGGCGGAGCATCGCAGTCTTCTTCTACGACGGGGCTATCGCCCGCGACGTCGCGTTCGGCGACCTCCTCGCCGACGGGCGGCGCTTCGCCGAACGGCTGACCGGAGCGTTCTCCCCGGGAGAGGAGCGCCCTGAACTCGTGCACATCGCGACCGATGGGGAGACCTACGGCCACCACCGGAAGTTCGGGGAGATGGCGCTTGCCTACTGCCTCCGCGCCGTCGAGGCACGCCAGGACGTCCGACTCACGGTCTACGGCGAGTACCTCGACGCCCACCCGCCCACGCACGAGGCCGCCGTCCCGGAGGGAACGTCGTGGAGCTGCCTCCACGGCCTCGAGCGCTGGCGGGGGGAGTGCGGGTGCAGAAGCGGAACGCACCCGGACTGGTCGCAGGCGTGGCGCGAGCCGCTCCGGGAGGCGGTCGTCATGGTCCGCGACGCCCTCGCTCCCCGGTCCGCGGAGGCGCTCGCGGCCCTCGTCCGTGACCCCGGAGCGGCCCACGAGGACGCTGTCGGCCTCGTCCTTTCCCGGTGGTCCGACGAGGCCGCGGCGGCGTTCTTCGCGCGGCATGCGAGGGCCGGCATCGCCCCCGAAGAGCAACGGCGGCTCCTCTCGCTCCTCGAGATGGAGCGGCAGATGATGCTGATGCAGACGAGCTGCGGCTGGTTCTTCGACGACATCACGGAGCCGGGGAGCGTCCAGGTGATGCGGCACGCGTCCCGCACGATGGACCTTGCCCGGCAGGCGCTCGGCCTCGACCTCGAGCCGGCGTTCATCGCCATCCTCCGCCGTGCGCAGCCGAACGATCCGGCGTATCCGACCGGCGCGGACGCTTATGAGACCTTTGTCCGGCCGGCGGCGGCCGACCTCGCACGGATCGGGGCCGGGGCCGCCCTCTACGCCCTCTTCGACCTCGAGCACCCTGCGGCCGCGTCGGGGATGTATGCCGTCCGCGGCGACTGGCAGTACCGGTCGGAGACCGATGGCCGGCGGAGCCTTCTCGGGACCGTCCGGGTGCGGTGCCGGGCGACCGGGGAGGAGGCGCTCTTCGACGCGACCGCGTCCTTTGCCGGGATGGACCGGGTTGCCTTCGGCATCCGCGAATCCCACGGCGAGGAGGGGCTCCGGGCGGTGTGGGAGACGATGGTGGACGCCGACCCGACTGGAACTTTTTCACGGGTCTACACGGCAGCAGACCTCTCCGACGAGGAGCGGTGGGCGATCGCACGAGCGCTCGCTCCCTCCATCGGGTCGGCCGTCTGCGCCGTCTACCGCGATGTGGCAGCGCTGATCGGGGTGCTTGAGGATCTCCGGATCCCCGTGCCGGGGAGCGCCGCGCTCCTCGGAGAACACGCCGACACGGTGCGGCTGCTCTCGATGCTCGATCGCGGGTGCCCCGACCCGGACCGCTTCCTGGCGCTCGCAGGGGAGATACGGGCGGAGGGGGGGAGACCGGATCCGGTGGCCCTCGGTGAGGCGGCGAGCAGGCGGATCGAAGGCTCTCTCCGCGAAGCGGCCGCCCGACCGGAGGACCCGGAGCCGCTTGAGGAGATCGTCCGTGTTTTTCGGTGTGCAAAGGTATTTGCGCTCCCGCTCACCTTATGGGAGAGCCAGAACCTCTGCATCGCGATGCGCGGGCGGTATGCCGGGATGCAGGAGCAGGCTGGCCGGGGTGACCGGAATGCGGAGCGATGGGCGGAAGCCTTCAGGAGAGCGGCGGCATGTCTTGGCGTGAGGGTGACGTAAGGAGGGGTGGGGCATGAACAGGCGGGGCAGCGGGGTTCTCCTGCACATCACGTCCCTGCCGTCGGCATACGGGATCGGCGACCTGGGACCCGCGGCGCACCGGTTCGCGGATCTTCTCAGCCATGCCGGACAGCGCTACTGGCAGATCCTTCCCTTCAACCCGACATGCCCGGCGTTCGGCAACTCGCCCTACCAGAGCACCTCGGCGTTTGCCGGAAACACCTGGCTCATCAGCCCCGAGCAGATGGTCGCAGACGATCTCCTCGCCCCGGAGGAGATCGCGAACCCGCCGGAGTTCCCGGAGGACCGGGTCGATTACCAGGCGGTCCTCGACTACAAGAACGGCCTCTTCGATAAGGCGTTTGAGCGGTTCAAAGAGGACGGCCCGGATTTCCGCTACAGGGAGTTCGCAGCCGAGAATACGTCGTGGCTCAACGACTACGCCATCTTCGTCGCCCTCAAGGCGGAGTTCTCGGGGAAGGCCTGGGGCGACTGGCCGGCCGGGATCCGGGACCGGCACGAGGAGGCGCTCCGGAAGTACGGTGCCGAGCTTGCCGACCGGATCCTCCGGGAGAAGTTCCTCCAGCACGTCTTCGACCGCCAGTGGCGGGCGCTGAAAGGCCACTGCCGCGCCCGCCATCTCCAGATCATCGGGGATATCCCGATCTACCTCACCTACGACAGCGTCGACGTCTGGGCGAACCCGGGGCTCTTCAAACTCGACGACCAGAAGAAGCCGGCGGCCATCTCGGGGGTTCCCCCGGATGCGTTCAGCGAGACCGGGCAGCTCTGGGGAAACCCGGTCTACAACTGGGATGCGCACCGGGAGAGTGGGTTTGCGTGGTGGGAGAGCCGGATCGACCGCACCCTCACCCTCGTCGACCGGCTGCGCCTCGACCATTTCCGGGGGTTCGCGCAGTTCTGGGAGGTCCCGGCCGGCGAGGAGACCGCACGGAACGGGCGCTGGGTCGACGCGCCCGGCTGGGAGCTCTTCACCATGCTTACCCGGAGCAGGTCGTGCCTCCCGTTCATCGCCGAGGATCTCGGCTACATCACCTCCGACGTCCACGAGCTGATGGGCCACTTCGGGTTTCCGGGGATGAAGATCCTGACCTTCGGCTTCTACGGCGACGTCGCAACAAATCCCCACGCGCCCCACAACATCACGAAGAGCTGCGTCGCCTATACGGGGACGCACGACAACAACACGGTCCGGGGATGGTTCGAGCACGAGACCTCCAGCGACCAGAAGGACCTCGTCTTCCGCTATATCGGGGGGCCGGTGAGCGCCGACCAGATACACCGGATCCTGATCCGTCTCGCGATGCTCTCCCCCGCCGACACCGTCATCGTCCCGATGCAGGACATCCTCGGCCTCGGCGAGGAGGCGCGGATGAACCGGCCGGGAACGACGGAGGGGAACTGGGAGTGGCGGCTCCGGCCGGAGCAGACAGGAGAGGAGGTCACGCGGGAGTTCGCCGAGGTGACGGGGATCTACGGGAGGAGGTGAGGGGGCGCACCCCTCGTTTCCACCGCACCGACCGCCGTCGCGCCGGCACCCCTGCAGCAGCAGTCCGGGAGGCTCCCGGTCCCGGAAGAGGATGGAACTCTCCGGTTCGGGGCATCTGCCGGGCGCCCGGCATGCTGTGCGCCGTATCTGTTTCTCAGTAGTCTCGCCACCGGGAAAACCCATTATTTGGCGAATTTTTTTAATATATCCAAGTAAATCAAAAATCCGTAGACATATATAATAATAAACACGGACAGTACACCACTTAAAAGGGGACAGAATTCATGCGGGATTTACCACGCGATCAGTTTACCCACATCCCGGAACGGATCTCCGGGCTCGTCGACCTCGCCTACAACCTCTGGTGGAGCTGGAATCCGGAGGCCCGGATACTCTTCAAGCAGTTGAACCGGCAGGCGTGGAAGGAGAGCGTCCACAACCCGGTCCGGATGCTCCGCGCGATACCGGCGGAGTTCCTGCAGCGGGCGGCGGAGAACCCCGCGTACCTGCACCGCTACGACGTCATCATGCACCGGTTCAGGAAGTACATGGACGCCACCGGGACCTGGTTCTCCGAGGAGTACCCCGGCCGCCCTCCGCTCTCCATCGCCTACTTCTCGGCCGAGTACGGGCTCCACCACTCGCTTCCCTTCTACGCGGGAGGACTCGGGTTCCTCGCCGGCGACCACCTCAAGGAAGCGAGCGATCTCGGCCTCCCGATGGTCGCCGTCGGGTTCATGTACTCCCAGGGCTACCTGCACCAGCACGTCAACCCCGACGGCTGGCAGGAGGGGATCACCGAACCGGTCGACCGCGACGCGGCCCCGATCACCCGGGTGCTCGACGCTGCCGGCGAAGACCTGGTGGTCCGCGTCCCGCACATCGACCCGCCCATCTACGTCGCCGTCTGGAAGGTCCGGGTCGGCCGGATCCCGCTCTATCTCCTCGATACGAACGTCGCCTGCAACAGCCCCGGCAACAGGGAGATCTCGTCCCGGCTCTATACGGGAGACCAGGAGCAGCGTCTCCGCCAGGAGATCGTCCTCGGGATCGGGGGGAGAAAGGTGCTTCACTCGCTCGGCATCGAGTACTCGGCGGTGCACTTAAACGAAGGCCACCCGGCATTCGCCCTCCTCGAGCGGATCCGCGAGCGGGTCGAGCGGGGGATAGACTTTGATGCGGCACTCGGCGAGGTGCAGGCGACGTCGGTCTTCACCACGCACACGCCCGTCCCGGCGGGCCACGACGTCTTCCCCGCCGACCTCATCGACCGCTACTTCAAGACCTACTACCCGGCGCTCGGCATCGACCGGACCCGGTTCCTCCAGCTCGGCGTCCATCCAGAGAGCCCCGGCGCAGGGTTCAACATGACCGCGTTCGCCCTGCGCGCCTCGGCACACCACAACGGGGTCTCGCGGGCGAACGGGACCGTCACGCGGAAGATGTGGAGCTGCCTCTGGCCGGGGACGGCAGGGGCGACGGTGCCCATCGACCACGTCACGAACGGCGTCCACGTGCCGACCTGGCTGAACCCCCGCATGAAGAACCTCTACGACCGCTACATCGGGCCCATCTCTCCCGGCTGGCTCTCGGAGCACGACGACCCGGCGGTCTGGGAGCTCATCGACGAGATCCCCGACGACGAACTCTGGCGCCTCCACCTCCACCTGAAGGCAAAACTGATCTCCCGGCTCCGGGAGCGGGAGCGGGTCAGGTGGACAGTTCACAGCGGCGGCAGAGCGGACCGGGCGGCAGGAGGAGCGTTCCTCAACCCCTCGGTCCTGACGATCGGGTTCGCCCGCCGGTTCTCGACCTACAAGCGGGCGCAGCTCATCTTCGAGGACCCGGAACGCCTGAAGAGGATCCTGAACAACCCCTGGTACCCCGTCCAGATCGTCTTCGCCGGCAAGGCCCATCCGGCCGACGACGGAGGGAAACGGGTGCTCCAGAAGATCTACCGCTACGCGCAGCAGCCCGAGTTCGCTGGAAGGATCGCCTTCGTCGAGGACTACGGCGAGCAGGTGGCCCAGTACCTGGTGCACGGCGTCGATGTCTGGTTGAACAACCCCCTCCCCCCGATGGAGGCGAGCGGCACGAGCGGGATGAAGGCCGCGCTGAACGGCGTCTTAAACCTCTCCATCCTCGACGGCTGGTGGATCGAGGGTTACAACGGCAGGAACGGCTGGGCGTTCGGCAACGAGGAGACCGGCTGCGAGGGGAGAGACCGCGCCGACGCCTCGGCGATCTACGACCTGCTCGAGAAGGAGGTCGTCCCGCTCTACTACGACCGCTCCATCGACGACGTCCCCCACGGGTGGGTGAGGATGATGAAGGAGTCGATCAAGAGCAACGGTCCCCGGTTCTCGGCCCGCCGGATGGTGAAAGAGTATGTCACCCGGTATTACCCGTCCCTCCTGAAGGGTGCCGGCGGGGAGTTTGCCCGGACCGGGGCCGCAGCAAAACCCCGGAAGCAGGCCTGGAATCCGCGGACGCAGGAGAAGACCCGGGAAGAGGGCGCCTGAGGGCCGCTTCCCTCACTCCTGCTCCTGCCGGCCCTCGTCGGGCGCCGCCTGAAGACCACGCCCGCTGTGCGGAGACCGTCCGCCCGCTTGCGCCACACGTTTCCGGGTCTCGGCGCTCGCTGCCTGCAGACCCCTCGCCCCGTGCGGCGCCCTGCCCCCGGCCCTCGCGACCCGGCGCCGGGTCTCGCGGGAAGCCGCCTGGAGCCCTCGTTCTGCGTGCGGGGCGAGACCGCCGGTCCTCGCGACACGCTTCCGGGTCGCTTCGTCTGCGGCGGCGAGACCGCGCCCCGCCTTCTTCTTCTCTCCGGCCATGCTCCGACCCTCCGGCGACAGCGGGCGTCCTGCCGGACGCGCGCTCACGCCCGGCTTACGCCGCCCCCTATCCCCGCGACACCGGACACCAGCGCAGAATAAGATAAATGTTTGCAGAATGCCGGCCCCGTCCCGGAGCAGCGGGACGCAACCGGAGAACGGGATGTGCCGGGCCGCCGGCGCCGTTCACGCCCCTTCCTGCAGGTCCCGGATCATCCGCCGGACCTGGCCGAACTGCACGTCCGGCGTGGTGAAGATACAGAGATACTCGTCTCCGCGGGGGGCGATGATGACGTTTCCGCCGCGATAAAAGATCGTCATCTGCATGAACGCTCCCGATGCCGGCGTGGCCGACTGCAGGCTCTCTGCCCACCGGAGCAGTTCTTCGGCAAAGACGACGGTGTATTCGGCGTCGATCGCTCCGGCGGAAGAGACGCAGAGGCCGTCGGCGAAGCAGGCCACTGCAGTCACTCCCGGCTGTTGCAGCACCGCCGCGAGCGGGCCGGATTCCTGCCGGGGAGGGGCGTTGCCGGCGGGGAGGGGCGTGCCCGTGCCGTTGCTCCTGCCGCTCTCCTCGCCGGAAGGACCGGCCGCCGGGGAGTCGCAACCGGGCTGGAGGAGGGCCTGCAGTTCTCTCGAGACGGCGAGAGCCTCCTGCAACTCCTCCGGCCCGTACTTCCGGAGACCGAAGTCGAGGATGGGCTGACTCCCGAAGTACTTCAGCGCAGGCGGCCCGGCGAGGGACTTCAACGGGTGCTTGAAGTAGGCAGCGAGCGGCTCCCCCTTCTGCACCAGCAGGAAGCCTTCGCCGTCCTGTGCCGTGATCCGCACCGCCCCGGCAAAGCGGGACGTGTGGGTGAAGATCCACTGGAGCGATGCCTGCATCTCCCCGATGGCCTTTCCCTCAGGTAATCTCTCCATCATCCGGTCTCCTGCTGCTCTCGTCCCCGCCCCTCATCTCCTGCAGACGGGAGAGAAGGGATATCGGAGAGAACGGTTCTCACCGTGCCGTCCCTCCTACTCGGCATCGTCCTTCGCAAGCGTATCGAGGATCCTGTACGAGTTGATCAGGCGGTCGAATGCGACTGCAAGCTCGCCGATCTCGTCGTTGCTCGTCACCGTGATCTCGGTATTCGCGAGGTTGCCCTGGCTCACCCGGGTCGCAACCTCCGAGAGCTGCTCGATGGGGGCCGTGATGCTCTTTGCGAGGTAGAAGCTCCACATCAGGATCACGGAGAGCGTGAGCAGCGTCAGGATGATGATCCCGTTCTGCAGACCAAGCGTGGCGATGACGCTCCCGGCGTCCCCCGCCGAGACGATCCCGAGCAGGAAGACCGGGATGACTGCGACGGTGAGCATGCTCACCATAAGTTTGTAGAAAATCGGAATCTGGATGACGAGCCCGTCCCGCCGTATCCCGACCTCCTGGGGGAAGATTTCAGCCATGAGAGATTATTATTAAATCCAAGTATATCAAACTATTCTTTATCGAATCACGATTAGTATAGATTATATCACTTTTTGCTCGAGAAGAAACCCTATTATCCTCATTAAAGCACATTTTATCCAAATTTCAAAATAATTTACCCAGATAAACGGGATGTCATTTACAGCGAAGGGCCGGATAAAAACCCTGCATCACAAACATTCACGGGCCTGCTGCAGAATATGATTATTATTCACCCGGACAGCCCGCCGGGAGGAGCCCCCGGAGGCCCGTCTCCCGGCGCGGCAGAGGCATCCTAGAGGCATCGACAGATTGATACTGCGTGCGGAGGAGTGGGGGTGAGCATACCGTCACGCTCGTGCAACCGGATACGGAGGGAGAGATGACTCTCGTGATCGCATTCATCGGCAACAAGGGCGCCGTAATGGCAGGGGATATGCGGGAGATCGCGTTCCAGGGCGATGACGCCCGCATCGAGGAGCTCGAACGCGAACTCTACAGCGGCTCGATCACAACCGACGACGACCTGCAGAGACGGGCCGAAGAGATCGGCGTGACGATCAGGGTCAGGGACGATAAGGTCAAGGTGACCCAGCAGAACGGGGTCCTCATCGGCGAGGTTACCGAGTCTGAGGGTTTGAAGATCGCAAAGAAGAGGCTGTACGCCACGAGAGGGAGCTATGCAATCGCGGAGGTGGTCGACTCCCGGCAGCGGGTGATGCAGAAGGGCATGTCAGGCAACTTCGTGGTGCTCGGGAACGAGGTCACAAAGAGGGTCGCCAACGAGTTTATCCAGGGGGCGTGGGAGGGGGGAACGCTCCAGGACGCCATACGGATCATCATGTTCATCATGCAGGCGGCGGCCGGCATGACGGCGTCGGTGAGCAGGACATTCGTACTGGTACACACCGATCTCGCGGCCAACCTCGCTGATGCCGTCAGCCGTGAGGGGTGATACCTCCTTGATACGGAGCCTGCCGGCGGCCGGCAATGGCGCTTCGGCCGCAGCACAGAAAACGCACGTGGGTTATTACTGGCTGAGGTAGTTATGCCTCTTGAGCCAGTCAACCTGAGGCTTGATGTAGCGATAGACGATATCGCACTTCTCGTCCTGGAAACTCCAGGGAACGACGATTAATAGGTCACCCTCGCGTATCCAGAGCCGCTTCTTGATCTTGCCCTTGATCCGGCCGGTACGCGTGACGCCGTCCTCGCAGCGGACGCGGATGTGGTTTGCCCCGAGCATCAGGTCGGCTCTGGCAAATATTTCCTGGTTCCGCTTCTTCGGCAGCCGTACCCGTACGATCTCTTCACTTTCGTTGTTCTGGGTTCCTCGTGTATTCGTCAGTTAATCAACTCCATGACAGGTGGGGATGGGATACACCTGCGACTCTCGCCTGGCGTGTATACAAAGGCTTCGGGTCACTATTAATGTATCTGTCATGGGAAGACCTGCCGACCGCAGAATCCAGCGGGGAGCCCGGGCACCCCGGGCGCCGGCCCCCCCGAAGAGGGGGCCGCATCGACGAGACACTGGAGACGGTACGGCGGCTTTCCCCCGGCATCCGGGCGAGATGCCCCCGACCGCCGCCCCGGGCCACCGCCGAAGCATAGTTAAAGTTTGAGCGTACATGTGTGACGAGGACCTTTGAATGGAAAGCAGCAAGCTGTACGTCGGAAACCTCACCTACTCGGTAAATGAAGAGCAGTTGAAAGAATTGTTTGCCCGGTACGGGACGGTGACTGACGTCAGAGTCATTGAGCGCAAAGGGTTCGGGTTTGTTGAGATGTCCAGCCCCGAAGAGGCTGAGCAGGCAAAAGAAGGCCTGAACGACACCGTATTCGAAGGCCGCACCTTAAAGATCGACGAGGCACGGCCCCCGAGACCGAGAAGCGACTTCCGCCGGTATTAATACCTTACGCGGAAGGTCAGCAACCAGAATATCTTCTTATTTTTACAGAGGTTCGAGAGAGCCTCATCTCCGGACTGGCCGGTAAGGCCCGTCGTCCGAAGACGCCCATGGTATCCGACGAAAGGAGGCCCGGCTTCACGAGGGCCCGACGACGTCGACCGCTGTGACGGGGACTTTCAGGTACCCGGACTTCCTCCGGGCCCTGCAGCTCTGCCGCCGAACGACCCGTGAAGGGCGCGCGGGGCTGCCGGAGACATTACCGGCCGGAACGCTTCCCGGCAAGCGGCACCTTAAGAGATCGATCGGACGGATGCACCTCCCGACCGCAGCCGGCATCATCCTCTGCGCGCATTGATCCATTCTTAGATTACAGCCCTTTTGGCCTAAGGGCACAGCAACATTTTTATCCAACGTGAGCTATGTGGCGGGCTTGTGCCCCGCATGTGGGACGCAAGTCAAGAAGGTGATGAGAACCATGGCAGAAGAGAGACCCTCGGTCAGAGGCGGAATGGCATCCGCAGCGCAGAGTGCCTCCGTTGAGGAGCTGAGTGCATCCGCATTCCAGAAGTTCCTCGGAGGCATGGACTATCCTGCCGGAAAGCAGGACCTGATCAGCCACGCCAGAAAGAACAACGCGCCCGACGCGGTGATCCAGGTCCTTGAGATGTTTCAGGACAAGACCTTCCACTCCGCGGCAGATGTGAGCCAGGAGTTCGGCAGGGTTAAATAACCCCAACTTTTTTAGAACCAAGAGCACGCCTTCCGCGGGACCTGCCGTCGCGCTATCCCAGGATACACGAACGACGACCGTATCGCGGCGAGATACGTCGTAACAACAGAATAAGTGATGATGCGAGGGGAGCGATTTGAACGCTCGAACCCCTTCGAGACTGGACCCTGAATCCAGCGCCTTTGACCTGGCTTGGCAACCCTCGCTCGGGATCTGCGACGGATCGTTGGAGAATGGCTCCGGGACTGCCCGGCGATCCTCGCGCCTGATACTATACGATCTTCATCAAAATAAAGGTATTTACTCCCCGCCGGTCCCGGAGGGGGAGGTGTCGTGGGAGTTGTTGTTCATGAACCGCTCCATCTCGAGTTCGCGGAGCTCGTGCCGCTTGATCTTGCCGGAGATCGTCTTCGGGAGCGATTCCATGAACTCGATCTCGCGGGGATACTTGTAAGGGGCGGTCACCTTCTTCACGTGCCGCTGGATGTCCTTGATCAGCGATTCGGAAGCCCGGTAGCCGGGCTTCAAGACGATGAACGCCTTGACGACCAGCCCCCGGATCACGTCGGGCGACCCGATGACGGCCGCCTCCTGGACGGAGGGGTGCTCCATGAGCGCGCTCTCGACCTCGAACGGCCCGATCCGGTAGCCGGAGGACTTGATGACGTCGTCGTCGCGTCCGATGAACCAGAAGTAGCCGTCCTCGTCCATGTACGCCTTGTCGCCGGTGTAGTAGAACCCGTTCTGGAATACTCTCCGGGTCTCCTCCTCGTTGTTCAGGTAGCCACGGAAGAGCCCGACCGGACGCGGGTTCGCCCGGATGGCTATCCGCCCCTCTTCCCCGGCGGCGACCGGCCTCCCTTCGTCGTCATGGAGCTCGATATCCCAGCCCGGTGCAGGCCGGCCCATGGAGCCGGGCTTGCACTTCATGCCGGGGAAGGTCCCGATGCAGAGAACCGTCTCGGTCTGGCCGTAGCCTTCGTAGATCGTCCTCCCGGTTCCCTCCTGCCACGCCCGGATCACCTCGGGATTGAGAGGCTCGCCGGCGCTGCAGCAGTGCCGGAGGTCCGCGAGGTCGAACTTGTCGAGGTCGGCGAGGATCAGCATCCGGTAGATGGTCGGGGGGCAGCAGAAGGTCGTGACGCCGTATCTCTCCAGCAGCGGCAGGATCTCGGTGGCGTGGAACCGGCCCCGGATGTCGTAGACGAAGATGCACGAGCCGATGATCCACTGGCCGAAGAGTTTGCCCCACGCGCTCTTGCCCCAGCCGGTATCGGAGATCGTCAGGTGGAGGTCGTTCGGGTGCAGGTCGTGCCAGATGCGCGCGGTGACGATGTGCCCGAGCGGATAGGAGTGGTCGTGGATCACCATCTTCGGCTCGCCGGTGGTGCCGGACGTGAAGAAGATCAGGAGCGGGTCCGTGGACCGGGTCCGGTGCATGCCGGGGAGGTTCACGAGTTTGTGGGAGCAGGGCGCGGGGTAGTCGAGCTCGACGGGGTAACTGACCCACCCGTCGCGGGTGCCGTCGGTCATGAGCTTGACGAGGAGCGAGGGGCAGTCCTCCTGGACCTCCTCGACCTTCTCCGCGTACTCGGCCATGGTGACGATCATTCTGATATCGGCCGCCTGGATGCGGTATTTCAGGTCTTTGGGGGTCAGCATCGTCGTCGCGGGGCAGTAGACGGCGCCGACCTTGATGAGCGCGATCGTGAAGATCCACCATTCAGGCGTCCGGGGAAGCATCAGCATGACCCGATCGCCCTTCTTGATGCCGTATTTGATGCACATATTGACGGCCTGGTTCGAGAGGCGCATCAGGTCGAAGAAGGTGTACTTCTTCTCGTTCCCCTTCTGGTCGACCCAGACCATGGCGAGCTTGTTCCGGTCTTTCTTCGCCCACGTGTCAATCACGTCAAAGCCGAAGTTATAGTATTCAGGAACGTCGATCTTGAAGTTCGCGCGGAGGTCTTCGTAAGATGCGGGTTTCTGCTCGTCATCAGTCATAAAGTGATCAATACATGTTTGCGCGGTTATGGTTTAAAGAATTCACGACGGTGCAGAACGCCTGCTATCCGGAATGGGCATAAAGATTATCCATTAGTATTATGGTCCAAAAAGCGATACGTATATCAATGGATGAGAAGGGATACGAGTCACTGAAAATCGAGAACATCGTTGCCTCCGGGGTGATTGCCGACTCGATCGACCTCGAAAAAGTATCGGATAAAATAAAAAACTGCGAGCTGAATACGAAGAGGTTCCCCGGCGCGGTCTACCGTATCGAGAAGCCCAAGATTGCATCCCTGATCTTCTCTTCGGGGAAGGTTGTGCTCACCGGGATCAGGAATAAGCAGGACCTTCACGACGGCCTCGAGATCATCATGCATTCCCTCCGGGATGCCGGCATCGAGACGTATGGCGAGCCGCAGGTCGCGGTCACGAACATCGTCTGTTCCTACGACATGGGCAAGTACATCAACCTGAACAAAGTGGTCATCACCCTCAACCTCGAGAATATCGAGTATGAGCCCGAGCAGTTCCCGGGACTCGTCTACCGTATCGAGGACCCGAAGATCGTCGCCCTTCTCTTCAGTTCAGGTAAGATCATCCTGACCGGCGGAAAGAATATCGAAGATATCAAGAGGGGACTCGATTTCCTGGAGCAGCGGCTCGAAACCATTATGTAAATCTGTTTTCCCGTAATTTTATTCCAGCAGAGGATGAGGGCCAGGGGGCCCATTCTTTTTGTCCGGGTATGGTCTTGGCTGTCGGGACGTCCTGCAGATTGCTGAAGGGACAGATGTCAAGATCTGGAGAAGCGCCCCATCAGGCTTCCGTTTCCTGTGTTTATGGGCGATATGGCCTCTGACAGGCGTTTTTCATGCTACCAAGGACGGCCAGGCACCTCACGCGAAGTGCGAGCCGCGAAGGCGCGAAGTCCATGGCACTCCCCTTCGCGTGAGCCCATGTCGGGTCGCACCTGACGGTGCTCAAACTCCGTTCCTATCAGTCCGTCGCCGGTCCCACCTGACGGTGCTCAAACTCCGGACGTTCCTTCCGTCTTTTACCAGTACCGATGCGTCTTCACGTAGTTCCGCTCGGCCTTCAGGATCTCGCGGTAGAAGGCGTCCCCCTCGGAGAGGGTCGCGAGGATCCGCGACGCCGCCTCCGGGCCGACGCCCTTTGCGGCGAGGGCGGTCACCGCTTTTCTCCCGCTCGAGAGGACGATGTTTGCGTTCCGGAGGAACCGGACCTCGACCGCCCGCTCCTCCTCGGACTTGTTCTTCTTCGTCACCGCCGGGATGAGCTGCTCGTCCCAGGGTTTTAACGCCGCGATGAGGCGGGCGCTGCAGAGCGGGCACTGCGGACGGTCGGGGACCCGCTCGACGACGGTCCGGCTCTTCCACTTCCGGCAGTTCATGCAGAAGAGGACGACGTCCTCCTTCTCGAGGCGGCGCATCAGCGTCCCGATCACCGCCTGGTCGACCATCGGCGGTGGGATCATGTCGCGCGAGGAGGAGAGCCCTTCGCTGCCGAGCGGGCTCAACCGCCCGGAGGCGACGGCGATCCGACCGTCCCGAAGGCCCGAGAGGATCTCCGCCGCCGCCTCGACGTCCATCGAGTTGCTGAAGAGCTCCCGGTAGGCCTCGGCCGCGATGACGGTCTCGTCGAAGAGGTCGATGAGCCGGTGGATGCTGAACCGCTCGTAGTCGGCGTCGGCGTCGATGGCGCCGAACTTCTTTGCGACCTGCACGAGTTTCCACTTGAAGAGCGCCGTCCGTTTCAGGGCGAGCTTGAGGATACCGGGGAGGTGCGCGGGCTCGAGTGCGGCAAGGGTCTCCTCTACCTCGAGCGACCGGACCTCCGGCGGCAGGCGGAGGAGGAACCGGTAGGCGCCGACCTCGATCCCGACGGTCGTCCCGTACCTGGCCGAGAGAAGGACCGAGAGCGCCCGGGCCAGCGCCTCGTTCGCCTTATGCCCCCCGCAGACGTTGCAGACCACGCCCTCGTCGGTGCTCTCGAGGGTGACGAGACGGTCCGAGGGGACCGGGTAGTTCCCTTCGTCCATCCGGGCCATGAACCGCTCCGCGTAGCGGACGGCTTCGGGGATATCGGAGTAGCGGGAGAACGCCCGGGTCCGCCGGAGCGCCCCGACCTCGCGGGCGACGGCGAACGGGACCGGGATCTGCTCGCCCTCCCACGACGGGACCTCTCCTTTCGCCCGGGTCGCCGGCTCGACCGTGATCCTCGTGCCCTCGATCTCGAGCACCCGCCAGAGCTGGCCCTTCGTGATGAAGACCGCGCCGGTGTGCATCCAGCCCAGCACGAACGACTCGTCGAGCGTCCCGACCGTCCGGCGCGAGACGATATCGAAGATCTCCATTTTGCGCTCGTCGTGGATCATCGAGAGGTTCTCGATGAGGTAGCGCCGGGCCCGTCCGGTCCGGACGATCCGGGTCCCATCGAGCCGGATCAGCCGGTGCTCGGCCATCTGGCGGCAGACGTCGTCGAGGAGCGACCCCGAATCGGCAAAGACGCCTGACCGCCCTATCATCTCCCGGACGCGGGAGACCTCGATCTCGCCGTACTCGACCGCGATCGCCGCGACCTGGTTCGCGAGGACGTCGGCGGCGCCGGCGGGCGGGACGATCCGCTCGCACTCGTTCGCCTTCGCCCTCCGTGCGATCACGAGCGACTCAAGGAGGTCGTCAAACCCCGTGGCGAGGACGGTCCCGCGCGAGATGGTATCGAGGCGGTGGCCGGCCCGGCCGACCCGCTGGACCAGGCGCGAGACCTGGCGAGGGGAGCCGAACTGGACGACGTGTTCGATATGCCCGATATCGATCCCGAGTTCCATCGAGGAGGTGGCGATCAGCGTCCGGACCTCGCCGTTCCGGAACCGCTCCTCGGCCTCGACCCTGACGTCCCGCGAGAGCGAGCCGTGGTGGACCTCGACGTCACCGCGGGGAAAGAGTTCGTGGCCGAGGGCCTCGGCGGTCACGCGGGTGTTGACGAAGACGAGGGTGGAGCCGGGGGTATCCAGGCACCTCCCCACGGCCCGGGTCTGGGCGGCGAAGTCCTCCCCGGCAAACCGGACGCCGATCTCGAGGCTGCTCGCGACCGGCACCTCGACGAGCGAGAAGGGCCGGGGCCCGCAGAGGAACCTCCCGATATCGTCCGGGTTCCCGACGGTCGCCGAGAGGCCGATCCGCTGGAAGTTCCCCGCGTAGGCGGCCAGGCGCTCGAGTGCCACCGCGAGCTGGGCACCCCGCTTGCTGTCGGCGAGCTCGTGGATCTCATCGACGATGACGTGCCGGACGTTCTTTAAGTGCTCGCGGAGGCGTTTGCCCATGAAGAGCGCCTGGAGGGACTCCGGCGTCGTGATGAGGAGGTCGGGGGGACTGAGCGCCTGCTTCCGCCGCTCGTTCTGCGGGGTGTCCCCGTGCCGGACGCCGACCGAGAGGCCGAGCTCGCGGCACCACCACTCCATCCGGGCGAGGATGTCGCGGTTTAAGGACCGGAGGGGCGTGATGTAGACCGCCTTGAACCCCGCACCGGGGGTCTCGAGGAGCCGGTCGAAGACCGGAAGCATCGCGCTCTCGGTCTTTCCCGTTCCGGTCGGCGCCACCAGGACGAGGTTTTCGCCTCTGAGGAGGAGCGGGATGGCCTGCTCCTGAGCCTCGGAGAGTTCGGCAAACCCGCGCTTCCTGACGACCTCGCGGACCGCGGGACCGAGGAGGTCACCTGCCGTCTGCGGGGCAGAGCGCGGCCGGGGAGCCGAGGTACGTGCCATCTGCTAAGAACACCTCCGCAGTCGTTTCGTTTATGCACCGGGAGAGGGGGCCGAGCCTGCTCTCCCGCAGCCGCCCGATATCGATCCCTCCCGCGAACTCGTTGAAGGCCGGGACGAAGAGGAGCCGGGTCCGGCCGGCGCCGGCCGGGGCCGGGAGGCACTCCCCGTCGAGGTCCGTATAGAGATAGGCCGGCCTGGCGCGGGCGGCGCACCCGACGGCATCCACGAGCGAGACGACCGGGTGATGGTGGCCGAGGACGATGAGGCGGCCGAAGAGTTCGGGGTCGGGGCGGGTGTGGCCGTGGAGGTAGCCGACGCCGTCGATGAGCGCACCCTCCGGCGGCAGGAGCTCGCCGGGCTCGAGGAACCGGCCGATGCCGCCGTCGTGGTTGCCCGGGGCGACACGGAGCGTGACACGGTCGCGGAACGCATCGAGGACGCCGGGGAGTTCCCGGTACTCCTGCCGGCTCGTCACCGGGACGTTGTGCTTGACGTCGCCGAGGAGGAGGAGGAGGTCGGGCTCTGTCTCCTCGATACAGGCGAGCACCCGACCGGTCCGGGCGGCGCTCCGGCTCGCGATGTGGACGCCGTGGCGTTCGAGGCCCGACTCGATCCCCATGTGCAGGTCGGCGATGACCAGCACGCGCCGGTCCTGCTCGACCAGGAGAGCCGGGCCGCTCTCGATGAAGTGGAGTTGCATAGTTTTAGATCAGTTTGATCATGCCCGATGCGGGCTGGTAGCATTCTCCGGCGGCGAGGAGCTCCTCGAGCGCCCTCCGGGCCTCCCGCGCCGAGAGGCCGGACCGCACCCCGGCGGCGACGGCGTCCTCGACGCCGACCCCGCGCATACCGCCTCCCTTCTCGAGCGCGGAGAGAAGGAGGTCGCGCCCGGCGACGGGCACGATCTCGCCGACGATGAGATCGGGTCGGACGCTTGCAAGCGCCGTCCGCACCGTCCCGGCCATCTCGCGGATCTCCTCTTCCGTCGTCCCGTAGAGCCGGAGGGCTGTCGCGGCCCGTTCGTCGCCGCCGCCCCCGATGGCCGCCCGCAGGGCCTCCAGACGATCGAGTGTCGCGCCGGCGGCTTCAAGCACCCAGAGGTCGCGGACGGTGCGGCTCACCGCACAGAGCGCTTCGGCCTCCACCGTTGCGTGTGCCCCCCTCCCGGAGCCGACGAGCACCGCCCGGCCGGTGACGGCGACGAATGCCGGCGGTTCGATGCAGCCGAGCGTCTCGACCGCGTCCGGGCTCTGCCAGTTCGCCGTGACCCGGAACGTCCCGGTCGGGTCGGCGATCCGGGCCTGGACCAGGTCGCTGCTCCCCCTGCACTCCGTGACGGCACCGACGATGAAGAGGCCGCGGCACCAGGCGCCCCCCGGCGTCACCACGTAAGAGCCGCCCCCCGAGTCCACGGTATGCCGCGCGGCGGCAAGGTCTCGCGCAAATACCCGATCCACAGATTCCATCGTATCCGTCCGTCAGAGGAAAAGGGCACGGGTCCCCCGGCGCGCGGGATCCGGCCGACCGGATCTCCATGCGAAGTCCCGGTATTTCCGTGAAATTCCGTACCTATCCTATCGCCCTCAACCATCTAAAAAGGATCATCGGACCGGCGGCGATGCTTTTACGATGCGCGAGCACCAAGATCTGTACAAATGGACGGCAACCACACCATCTGGATAGAGAAGTATCGGCCGCGGAGACTCGATGAGATGGTCGGACAGAAGGAGATCGTGGTGCGCCTCCAATCCTACGTCAGGACCGGGAACCTTCCACACCTCCTCTTCACGGGCAGTGCGGGGATCGGGAAGACCACCGCCGCCGTGGCGCTCGCGCGCGAGTTCTTCGGAGACTCCTGGCAGACGAACTTCCGCGAGATGAACGCCTCCGACGAGCGCGGTATCGACGTCGTCCGGAACCAGATCAAGGAGTTCGCCCGGACGTCCCCGCTCGCCGGCGCGACGTTCAAGATCCTCTTCCTCGATGAAGCGGACGCGCTCACGACGGATGCTCAGGCGGCTCTCCGCCGGACGATGGAGACCTACGCCCGGACCTGCCGGTTCGTCCTCTCCTGCAACTACTCTTCAAAGATCATCGACCCCATCCAGAGCCGGTGCGCCATCTACCGGTTCAGGCCGCTCGATGCCGAAGCAGTCGCCGAGGAGGTCCGGAGGATCGCCGCGGCCGAAGGCCTCACGGTCACACAGGGTGCGCTCGACGCCGTCGTCTACGTCGCATCAGGAGATATGCGCAAAGCGATCAACGCCCTGCAGGGCGCCGCCATCCTCCGGCCCGATATCGACGAGGAGATGATCTACCAGATCACCGCGACGGCCCGGCCGGAAGAGATCGACGAGCTCCTCGACCTCTCGATCGCGGGGAAGTTCGACGAGGCGGAGAAGGCGCTCTCCGACCTGACCCGCGGCCGCGGGATCGCCCCGAACGAGCTGATCAACCAGTGCTACCGCACGCTGGTCCGGCGCGACATGGACCGGACGCTCAAAGTGAGACTGATCGACGCCCTCGGCGAGACCGACTTCCGCCTCTCGGAAGGAGCAAGCAGCGATATCCAGATGGAGGCGCTGCTCGCCCGGTTCGTCCTCGCCGCAGAGGAGCACCGGTGAGGGTCCCGCCGTGACCGAAGAGGTAACCGTCGAAGTCACCGATCTCGTCGGGGAGTGGACGAAGGTCTTAAAGAAGCAGTACAAGCGGGAGCTTGCCGAGCTCTCCCGCGAGTATCCGCACAACCGCTCGCTCGTCATCGATTTCCGGAAGATCCTGAATAACAAGCTGGCATTCTCGCTCCTCCGGAGTCCGGGCAAGGTCATCGGGGATATCCGGGACGCGATCGTCCAGAACAAACTCATCAAGCTCAAGGAAGGCCAGGACCCGGACCTGATCAACATCCGGTTCACGAACCTGCCGCAGAAGACCGACGTCAGGGCTATCCGGGCCGACCAGATCGACACCCTCGTCAGCATCGAGGGGATCCTCCGGAAGACCACCGAGGTCCGTCCCCGGATCGTCAGCGCGATCTTCCGGTGCCGCACCTGCGGGAAGAACACCGACCCGGTCCCCCAGGGCTACGGGAAGTTCGACGAGCCCGACGTCTGCCCGAACTGCGAGCGCAAGACCCGCCTCGACCTGGTGATGAACCGGTGCCGGTTCGTCGACGCCCAGAAACTCCGGATCCAGGAGTCGCCCGAAGGCCTCAGGGGCGGCGAGCAGCCCCAGACGCTCGATATCGACGTCACCGACGACCTCACCGGCATCGTCTCGCCGGGCGACCGGGTGGTGGTGAACGGTATCCTGCGGTCGGTGCAGCGGGTCAACTACGGCCAGAAGAGCACGCTCTTTGACATCTACCTCGAGTGCAACTCGATCGAGGTCGCCGAGAAGGAGTTCGAGGAGGTCTCGATCACCGAGGAGGACGAGGCGAAGATCGCTGCGCTCGCCCGCGACCCCCTGGCCTACAAGAAGATCGCCCGGTCGATCGCGCCGACGATCTTCGGCACCGACGACGTGAAGGAGGCGATCGCCCTCCAGCTCTTCGGCGGCATCGCAAAGGATATGCCGGACGGCTCCCGCCTCCGCGGCGACGTCCACGTCCTCCTGGTCGGCGATCCGGGTATCGCAAAGAGCCAGATCCTGCGCTACGTCGTGAAACTCTCGCCCCGCGGGATCTACACGAGCGGCAAGTCCTCGACCTCCGCCGGCCTGACGGCGACGGCGGTCAAGGACGAGTTCGGCGACGGGCGCTGGACGCTCGAGGCCGGTGCGCTGGTCCTCGCGGATATGGGGATCGCAGCCGTCGACGAGATGGACAAGATGGCGAAGGAGGACCGGAGCGCGCTCCACGAGGCGATGGAGCAGCAGTGCTACGACGACGAGACCGAGGTTCTCACACAAGCCGGGTGGAAGTTCTTCCGCGACGTCACCGCCGACGACCGCGTGGCGACCCTCTCTCCCGACGGCAGGCTCGAGTACGCGTCCCCGGTGGGCTTTGTAGCCTCGGCGTATGAGGGCGATCTCTACTACGTCAAATCGCGGCAGGTCGACCTCGCGGTCACGCCGAACCACCGGATGTACGTCAACCTGAACCGGCGGGCCGACGAGTGGGAGGGGTTCCGGCTCGTCCGCATGGACGAGGTCCCGGCCCATAAGCGGATGCGGTTCAAGAAGAACGCCGTATGGACAGGGGAGCGGCAGGAGACCTACGAGATCCTGCCCGTCGTCAAGTTCGCGAACCAGAACGACGAAGGGAAACTCACCGATCCCGTCACCGTCAGGCTGGATGACTGGCTCGAGTTCCTGGGCTACTTCCTCTCCGAGGGCTCCGTCCAGCGGCACCACGAGACCGCTGTCCCCTACCGCGTCATCATATCTCAGACGATCCCCGAATCGGCTGAGACGATCCGGCAGTGTCTCGAGCGGTTGCCGTTTAACTTCTCCTACGACGGCAAGAACTTCGCGATCAACGCAAAGCAGCTCGCGGAGCACCTTGCGCCCTTCGGCAAATGCCACGAGAAGTACGTCCCCGATTACGCAAAGAGCCTTCCCCCGGAGCAGATCGGGATACTCCTCGACGCGCTCATGCTCGGCGACGGCTACGTCAACAAGACGACCGGGGTCTCGGTATACACCACCTCCTCAAAGAGGCTCGCCGACGACGTCACCGAGCTCCTGCTGAAGAAGGGGTGGTCGGGGAACGTCCACCTCATGCGGGAGGCCGGGACCGTCACGCCCAACCCGCGGGGCGGAAGATCGGCCGCGACCCACGACCTCTACCAGGTGACGTTCATCCGCGACGGCCAGAACGAGCCGAACATCAATACGAACGGCAAGCGCCACATCGAGACGCGGCCCTACAAGGGCATGATCTACTGCCTTGAGGTCCCGAACCATACCCTCTATGTCCGGCGAAACGGCATCCCGGTCTGGTGCGGCAACTCGATCTCGGTCGCAAAAGCCGGCATCACCGCGACCTTGAAGTCCCGGTGCGCCCTCCTCGGCGCGGCGAACCCGAAATTAGGAAGGTTCGACCAGTTCGTCCCGATCGGGGAGCAGATCGATATGCCGCCCTCGCTCCTCTCCCGGTTCGACCTCATCTTCGTGATGACCGACCAGCCCGAGACCGAGCGCGACGGGGCGATTGCGCAGCACATCATCAAGACGCATTCCGTCGGCGAGCTGATCAAGCAGCACGAGTTCTCGCCCCTGCCGGACGTCGACGAGGAGTACATCCAGCGTGCACTCGCGCCGGTCACCCCCGACATCGACCCGGTGCTTCTCCGGAAGTACATCGCCTACGCGAAGAGGAACTGCTTCCCGATCCTCTCCGACGGGGCGAAGGAGGCGCTGATCGCCTACTACATGCGCCTCCGGAACCTCGCGGGCGGGAACAAGCCCGTCCCGGTCACGGCCCGGCAGCTCGAGGCGCTGGTGCGGCTCGCGGAGGCGAGCGCACGGATGCGCCTCTCAAACACCGTCGATACCGAGGACACCGACCGGATCCTCAAGATCGTCGACGCCTGTCTCCGGCAGGTCGCCTACGACGCCGAGACCGGGAGCTTCGACATCGACAAGCTCGTGACCGGGGTCACGAAGTCGCAGCGCGACATCATCCGGTCGGTCAAGGAGGCGATCCGGAACGCCGCCGCGGACGGAGGCGGCCAGGCGAAGGTCGAGGATGTCATCAATGTCCTGGTGCAGCAGGGCTTTGCCCGCGACAAGATCGAGCATACCATCGAGCAGCTGAAGCGGGGCGGCGAGGTGCTCGAGCCCCGGCACGGGCTGGTGAAGTTGATCGGATAAGGGACCAAACACTTTTTGCCCGGACACTAAGCCCCGGGGAGGGCGGGCCAAAGTATATTGGTACAGGGGTCAAACTACCGCAATGATCGCCTCTAAACCAATGAATTACAGGAAGGGAGGAGCCATGAAGACCTTAAAGATTATCGTCGAGAGACACCCTGACAGCTATGTCGCCTACCCCCTGGGTCTGAAGGGTGTCGTCGTTGCAGAGGGGGACACCTATGAAGAGGCGCTTGCCGAGGTGAAATCCGCCATACAGTTTCATATAGAGACCTTCGGGAGCGACGATATCATAGAGATCTTCGTTGCCGAAGTCGCTGTTTAGGTCTAAAGTCATGCGGTTACCGGCAGTTTGTTTCACGCTTTCCTCTTTCTTCTCCTAGGGTCCTCCATACCCCGCTGGCTCACGCGAAGCCGCGAAAGTCGCGAAGGGGAGTAATAGCAACTCTCTGCTAGTCTTCGCGCCTTCGCGTGAGACCATATCGCCACCCTCGCGCAGATTCGGGAGCCCCGAACCACAAAACGAAACCCTCTCGTCATCCCCTCCCGCCGGGGCGCACCTTCTTACTCCCGCACCCCAAACCTACTAACCATGATCACCGACCGCGAGAAAGCGGCGTTCGAAGCCGGGATCAAGCTCGGCGCCCTCTACCACCAGTTCGTCGGGACCCCCATCGCCCGCGAGACCGCCGGCGCCGTCGAGACCGCCATCGAACAGGCCGTCGGGCTCCAGCCTTACGTGACGGATATCACCGTCCGGCTGAACCGCGACATGATGGTCTCGAACCGGTTCGGCTACTCGGAGCTTGCCGGGAAGATGTTTGACGTCGCTATCACGACCGAGGTCGGCTCGACCGTCTGCCGGGCCCGGCTGCACCTCGAGGACGACTACCCTATGATGGAGATCGTCGAGTTCCATGAAACCTCCCGCGATACCGATCACTGACGATCACATCCATATCGACCCCGTGAACGGCCGGGGTATCGAGGCCGCAAAGGACTTCCGCCGCGGCGGGGGGACGCACATCTTCCTGGTCACGAAACCCTCCTGGTCGCTCGGGGTCGAACCGTCCACCGGAGAAGACTACCGGGCGGTCTTTGATACGACGCTCCGGGTTGCCGACCTGATCCGGGAGACCGGGCTCGTCGTCTACCCGGTCTTCGGCGTCCACCCGGCGGAGATCGGCCGGCTTACCGAGCGGATGAGCCTTGATGCGGCCGCCGCCGTGATGATGGCCGGGCTCGACCTTGCGGCCCGCTACGTCGAGGACGGGCGGGCCGTGGCCCTCAAGAGCGGCCGGCCCCACTACGAGGTCACGCCGGAGATGCTCGCCGCCTCAAACGCCGTCCTCTACCACGCGCTCGAACTTGCCGCCGACTGCGACTGCGCCGTCCAGCTCCACGCCGAGAGCGGGCCCTGCGCCGACGTCGTCGATATGGCCGGCCGGGCCGGGATAGCGGTCGAGCGGGTCGTCAAGCACTTCGCGACACCGGATACGCCCCTCATGCCCTCCTTCATCGCGCGGCACGAAGAGATCCCCGCGCTCGCCCGGTCCGGGCGGCGGTTCACGATGGAGAGCGACTACATGGACGAGAACTCCCGGCCCGGCGCGGTCATCGGGCCGAAGTCGGTCCCGCGGTTCACGCGCCGGTACCTCGAGGAGGGGCTCATCACCGAAGAGGACGCCTGGCGCATCCATCAAGAGACCCCGTCGAGCACCTACGGCGTGGATATCGCCCTTCCTTAACGGAACGGCGCACCTTTTTGACGACTCCCGTCCAAGAGATCTGCAATGTACTTGAAAGTGCACCGCATACCGGGTGCCGGTGAAGTGGTGGCTGTCTGCGACGCCGAGCTCCTGAATGTCACCCTGATGCGCGGCGATGTGAAAGTCTGCATCACCGGAGGGTTTTACGGCACGGAGCGTGTCGACGAGGAAGAGGTCAGGAAGGCGCTTTGCGATGCGGGGAACGCAAACATTATCGGGAAGCGTGCCGTAGCCCTGGCCATCGCGATGGGCCTCGTCACCGAGGCGGACTGTATCATGATCGGCGACGTGCCCCACACCCAGATATTCAGGATCTGAACTCCATGAACATACAGACGAGCATCTGCCCCCGCTGCGGGCAGCCAAGCGAAGAAGGACT
Organism: Methanoculleus caldifontis; assembly: GCF_032842345.1. Classification (NCBI taxonomy): domain Archaea; kingdom Methanobacteriati; phylum Methanobacteriota; class Methanomicrobia; order Methanomicrobiales; family Methanomicrobiaceae; genus Methanoculleus; species Methanoculleus caldifontis. Next base: position 352,887 of record NZ_WBKO01000002.1, read on the forward strand.
CTGCCCGCAGTGCCGGGCCGCGGAGGTCCGGCTGCTCACCTGCCAGCCCCGCGTGATGGCCGTCTACTGTCCGGTCTGCGAGTCGCAGAAACGCGGCAAGACCTGGTCCGACCTGCACATGCCGCGGGAGGACCTCATCGCCGAACTGGCCGTATCGGCAACGAACATTCACGAAGACGCAAAGAACATCCAGGTCAACGTCCGGGCCCAGGAGACCGGGCCGAACAGGACGACCTGCACCATCGATGTGGAGGCAACCCTCTACACGGTCCCGGTCCGGGAGACCTGCACGACCGAGATCCTCTGGCAGAAGGAGTCCTGCGACCGGTGCAGCCGGATCTCCGGCGGCTACTACGAGGGGATCGTCCAGGTGCGGGCGACCGACAGGAGGATCAACGCCTACGAGCGCGAGGTCGCGACGAGCATCGCGGAACAGGCCGAAGAGTCGCTCCAGCAGGGAGGCGACCGCTTCTCGTTCATATCGGACCTCCAGGAGACCAGAGACGGCGTCGACGTCACCGTCGGGACGCAGCACCTCGGCCAGGAGATCTCGCGGATGATCACGGGGGCGCTCGGCGGCCGGTTCACGACCCACCCGAAGCTCGTGGGGGAGAAGGAAGGGAGGGCGCTCTACCGGATCACCTACTCCATCCGGCTTCCGTTCTACCAGAAGGGCGACGTGGTGGTCTCGCGGGGCGGCTACTTCGAGGTGCGCGACATCGACGGAAAGCGCCTCCGGGTCTTCGACCTCCAGAGCGGCCAGGGCCGGTCCCTCGCCGAGGGCGAGGTCGAGCGCCTGCTCGGGAACGTCCGCGAGGCCGAGTCCGCGATCGTCGTCTATACGCAGCCGAACGTCGTGGGGCTGATGGACCCGAGGACCTTCCAGACGCGGGAGGTCAACCCGGTGCCCTGGACGTTCCCGGTGGAGGGGCAGCCGATCCGGGTGCTCCGCGACGAAGAGCAGGACCGCCTGGTCATCGTCGGGTGAGGGGCGCCATGCGTGCGCGGAAGGTGCCGGCGGCGGGTCTTGCCGATACCCTCGGTGCCGGGTGGGTGGACCGCACCCGCCGGCCCTACGTCCGGGACGGCACCGCCTGGGTCCCGGTCAGGGAAGGGTATCCGGCCGACGCGGACCTGCCCGAGCGGGAGGTCTACCGCGGGAGGGGCTACCACCTCATCGGCGATATCGCGGTCCTCCACGGCGATGCGCCGACAGAGGAGGAACTCGCGGCTATCCTCCGGCACTGCCGCCCCCGGTCCATCGTCCGGATCAGGGGGTATACCGGCGAGATGCGCATCCCGGACGCGGAGGTCCTCTACGGGACCGCCGGCGAGGTCCGCCACCGCGAGCAGGGCTACACCTTCATCCTCGACCCAACACGGGTGATGTTTGCCCAGGGGAACCGGACGGAGAAGGCAAGAATTGCCGCTCTCATCCGTCCCGGCGAGCGGGTCGCCGATATGTTCGCCGGGATCGGCTACTTCTCCATACCGGCGGCCGCGAGCGGCGCACGGGTCCACGCGATGGAGATCAATCCGACATCCTTTGAATACCTGAGACGCAATATTATGGCAAACCATGTCGCGGACCGCGTCACGGCAGAGGTCGGGGACTGCCGGGACCTTCTTGCCGGAGTCTACGACCGGGTCCTGATGGGGCACTTCGACGCGCCCTCGATGCTCGATGACGCCCTCGCCCATGTCCGGGCAGGAAGCGTGCTCCACGTTCACAGCATCGGGGACGCGACGGACGCGATCCGGGAGCGGGCCGCGGAAGCCGGATTCCGGGCGGCGATCGCCTCCCGCCGGGTGAAGAAGTACGGTCCGCACGCGTGGCATATGGTGCAGGATGTGACGATATCGTGAAGACGCTTTCGGGAAAGACGGTGGTTCTCGCCGTGACGGGGAGCATCGCGGCGGTCGAGACGGTGAAACTCGCCCACACCCTCCGCCGCGAGGGCGCGACGGTGCAGGCGGTGATGACGGAGGCGGCGGTCGGGATCGTCCACCCCGACGCCCTGGCCTACGCGACCGGCCGGCCCGTGGTGACCCGGATCACCGGGCTCGTGGAGCACGTCCTCTACTGCGGCGAGGGCGGGGCGGCGGACCTCCTCCTCGTCGCGCCCTGCACGGCGAATACGATCGGGAAGATCGCCTGCGGGATCGACGACACGACCGTGACGACCTTCGCCACGACGGCGCTCGGCCGCGGGATGCCGGTGGTCCTCGCCCCGGCGATGCACGAGAGCATGTACCGCCATCCCGGGGTCGCGGAGAACCTGCGAAAACTCCGCTCCTGGGGCATCGACGTCATCGACCCCCGGATCGAGGAGGGGAAGGCGAAGGTCGCCGAGAACGGGACGATCGTCCTCCACGCCGCCCGGGCGGTCTCCGGCAGGCCGCTCGCAGGAAAGAAGATCCTCATCACGAGCGGGGCCTGCGCGGAGCCCCTCGACGACGTCCGGGTCCTGACCACCCGCGCTACGGGCCGGATGGGAAGGGTGCTCGCCCTCGAGGCCTTCCGGCTCGGCGCCGACGTGACGGTGGTGCATGCGGGCTCGTTCCCGTGCGTCCGAAACATCCGCGTCACGACCGCCGCGGAGATGCGCGAGGCGGTCCTCCGGGTCTGCCGCGACGAGGAGGTCGATATCTACGTCAGCGCGGCGGCGATATCGGACTTTAGCCCCGAGCGGCGGGAGGGGAAGATCCCGAGCGGCTCGCCGCAGACCGTCCGGCTCGACCCGCTCCCGAAGGTCATCGACGAGGTGATGGCATCCTGCCGCCCCGTGACGGTGGCGTTCAAACTGGGCTGGGACGAGGAAGAGCGGGCGCGGGCGATGCTCGAGGCGGGCGCGAGGATGGTCGTCGTGAACGCGCCCCCGGCGATGGGGGCGGCGGAGGGATCGTTCCGGCTCATGACGGCCGACGGGGTCACTGACGTGACCGGAAGCAAAGAGGAGGTCGCGGCGGCGGTATGGTCCGGACTGCTGTAGCCTTCTCCCCCGGCCACATATCCGGTTTCTTCCGGCGGGTCGAGGGCGGCGACCCCGCGGCCACCGGGAGCGTCGGGGCCGGCGTCGTCATCGACGAGGGGGTGCGCTCGACCGTCAGCCCAGCCCATGAGACGAGCGTCCGGGTGGTCCGGCAGGGCATTGTGGCTGCCGGGTCGCCGCCGGTCGAGTACGCCCTCGACCGGCTCGGGGTCACGGCCGCCGTCACGACCGAGTGCCGGCTCCCCATCGGCGCCGGGTTCGGCCTCTCGGCGGCCGCTCTCCTTTCGACGCTCACGGCGATAAACCACCTCTTCGACCTCGGCCTCTCCACGGACGAGGTCGCCGCCCGCGCCCACGAGGCCGAGGTCCTCCACCGTTCCGGCCTCGGCGACGTCGCCGCGAGCCAGGCGGGCGGGGTCGTCTGCCGGACGGGGCCGGGTATCCACGCCGAGATCACCCGCATCTACCCGGAGGAACCCCTGTACGCCGTGAGCCTCGGCCCGCTCCCGACAGCCTCGGTCCTCTCCTCGGAGGAGACTATGGCGCGGATCGCCGCCGCGTTCCCGGACCGCTGCCCCCGCGATCTCCCTGACTTCTGCCACCTCTCGCGAGGGTTCGCCGGGAAGAGCGGGCTCATCGCACCGGGGGTCCGGGGGGTGCTCGAGGCCTGCGACGGAGCGGGGGTCCCGGCGAGCATGACGATGCTCGGGAACGGCGTCTTTGCCTGCGGAGACGGTGCAGATCAGGTGCTCGCCCGGTTCGGGGAGGTCTATCGCCTGAACGTCGCCCGCAGCGGCCCATACCTCATCGAAGTGAGACCATGATACCCAAAGACCATCCACGTTACCGCTCCCTGGTCGCCCGCGAGCGGCTGGCCCGGTGCGCCCGCGAGGGCGTCGTCGCCCTCGAAGGGCTGACCGCCCACGGGCGCGGGGAGGCGTTCGACTACCTGATCGGCGAGAAGACGACCGGGAGCGCCAGTCTCGCCGCCCGGACGGCCGCAGCGATGCTTCTTGCCGCCCGGCACGCGGTGATATCGGTGAACGGGAACACCGCGGCGCTCGCGGCCGAGGAGATCGCGGCGCTCCAGCAGGCGTCCGGCGCCGACGTCGAGGTGAACCTCTTCCACCGGACGGAGGAGCGGATAGCGCTGATCACCGGAATCCTCGAGAAGCACGGTGCGAGGGTCCTCTCCGGGACCGTGGAACGGCTCGTCCCGCTCTCCCACGACCGCGCCCTCTGCCTGCCGCACGGGATCGCCGATGCCGACGTGGTCCTCGTCCCGCTCGAGGACGGGGACCGCTGCGCGGCGCTCCGGGCGATGGGGAAGACCGTCATCACCGTCGACTTAAACCCGCTCTCGCGGACCGCCCGCACGGCGACCCTGACAGTCGTCGACGAAGTGACGCGGGCCATTCCCGCGATCACCGCGGCGTGCGCCTCCCTCGAGCCCGATGAAGCCGGGCGCCTGATCGCCACGCTTGACAATACCTATCTCCTCCGGGCGGCAATAGATGAGATGAGAGAGAGATTGAGCCATGCTCTGGAGTGAGGTCTACCGCCCGAAGCGGTGCGAGGAGATCATCGGACAGGACGAGGTCGTCAGCTACCTCGCCTCGTTTGCAGACGCACGGAGCGTGCCCCACATGCTCATCTCCGGCCCGCACGGCACGGGAAAGACCGCAGCCGTCGGGTGCCTGGCACGAAGGCTCTACGGTGAGAACTGGGAGGCGAACACGACCGTCTTCAGCGCCGCCGATCTCCTCGGTAAGGGACGAAGTGCTCTCGAGACGGACGACCGGTTCATCCAGCTCTACCGGAAAGACCAGAGCCTGATCGTCAACTTCAAGCGCATCGTGAAGTGGTACGCCTCGATGCGCCCGCTCGACGCCGATTTCAAACTGTTGGTCGTCGAGGATGCCGGGAGCCTCACGTTCGAGGCGCAACAGGCCCTGCGCCGGACGATGGAGCGTTACAGCGCCACCTGCCGGTTCATCTTCGTCACGACCCGGCCGTCGGCGATCATCCCGGCGATCGCGTCGCGCTGCCTGCCGCTCTTCTTCGCTCCGCTTGAGAGCGGGGTCGTCCGCGCCCGGCTCGAGGAGATCCTCGCCGCGGAGGGGGCCGCGCTCCCGGCCGACGACATTGAACTGATCGTCTATGCGGCGGAAGGCGACCTGCGGCGGGCGATCATGTACGCGCAGATCGCCGCCGGGTCGGGGAAGGAGTTCGACCTCGCGGAGGTCTCGCGCTCTGAGACCGAGAACGTGGCAGCCTCCGCGTTCGAGGCCATACGGGCCGGCAACTTCGACGCCGCGCGCCGGATCGCCGAGTCGCTGATGATCGAGTACGGCCTTTCGGCCCGGGAGGTCGTCGGCGAGCTCCGGCGGGTGGCCCGGCGCGAACGCTACAGCCACCCGGCCCTTGCCCTCGCGCTCGCGGACGCCGACCGCCGGCTCTGCCACAACGCAAATGATTTCGTGCAGATCAACGCACTTCTTGCCCGGATCACCCGGGAGGTGTTTGGTGAAGAAAGTACAGCAGCACTATGATGAGGTCGCGGATATCTACGACGACCGCTACGACGGCCACCGCGGGAAATACTACCACGGGCACATCTCCGAACACGTGATGAACGAGCTCCCGAAGGGAGGGTTCCTCCTCGACCTCGGCTGCGGGACCGGGCTCTTCGTGCAGCGCTACGTCGCCGAAGGCGGCCGGGCCGTGGGGCTCGACATCAGCCCGGGGATGGTCAGGCACGGGCGGCAGCGCTGTCCTGACTGCGGGTTCTTCGTCGGGACCGCCGACGTCCTCCCGTTCAAGGACGCCACCTTCGACGCCCTCGCGAGCCTGCTCGCCTTCAGTTACGTCCCCGACCCTGAGGGGATGCTCCGGGAGTGCTACCGGGTCCTGAAGCCCGGCGGCCGGATCGCCGTCTGCACGCTCTCGCGAACGGTCCTGACGAGTCTCGTCCCTCTCTTCTACCAGATGGGCGAGAAGGTCGGTTTGAAGAAGGTGGGCGTCGGGGACTTCGACGAACACTACTACACCAACACGGAGATCGCCGGGCTCTTCCGTGATGCCGGGTTCGAGGACGTCTCGGTCAGCCGGTGCTCGTTCGCGCACTTAAATCTCGCGGACCCGGTCTTCGACCTCGCGAGAAAAGTGGAGCCCTTCGTCGAGGGAAACCTCCCCTACCTCGCCTACAACGTCTGCGCGGCCGGGAAGAAACCGGAGAGTTAGATTCTCTCTGTGAGCGGGATGCAAGGGGCCATTCCCCCGGCCTCAAAACCTTTTTCGGCCACAAGAAGGAGGTGTAGGGCGGTTGCGTCCTGCCCTCGTGACAAAACGGCACCCCGACCCTTCGGCCGGCCGGTTGCCACACTCGATGACCGCATTGAGCCGGAGATAGAGTGCCGCAGCCGGGACGTAATCATGGTGCCATCAAACTTATCTTTGAACAAAACCCAATTACGCAGTGGTGTAACATCATGCTGGTCACATTTGAAGTAACCTATGCTGAGGGATGGTGGAGCGCCAGCGCACATGCACCTGAAAATGCCATCTATACCCAGGGTAAAAGCATCGGAGAACTCATCGATAATATCCTGGAAGCAACGTCGCTCCACTACACAGATGAACTTGAGGCGGGAGAGCAGATCACGGTCGTGACCAGATACAGATCCGACGAAGCCCATGAGCAGGAGAGCCGGGTCCCATCAAATTTCGAATACAAGGTCGATATCATTGCCGCGGCACCCGGTTGTTAGTGGGTTTGAGACGATCAAAGTCCTTGAAAAACTCGGATTTTCTTTTCTCCGGCAGGTCGGAAGTCATGTCCAGATGCGTAAAGTTGTGGAAGACAGACGACTCCGGGTAACTGTGCCCCTTCACGACGAACTCAGCACGGCTACACTCAACGCAATCGTCACCGACGTTGCGGAATTTGAGGGTAGGACAAAAGAAGAGATCTACGATCTCTTGCGTTAACCCTCTTATAAGTCTCACGCTTATACTCGCCTACCGGGCACTCTTACAGGGATCGCCTTATTCACGAGGACCGGAGCCGGGAGAGGATCCGGAGCTTCTTTGCAAGCGCCGCTTCCGCCGCCCGCTCGACCCCGACCTTCATCTCCTCAAAATCCCTTTTGTCCTCGTCCACGACCTTCTTGACCGGGGTGTAGGCGGACTCCCTGAACCGGGGGGTGAAGTCCTGGATCTCCCCGTCGACCGAGAGGACCGATTCGGGCGCTCCTTTCTCGACGTAGCCGACCTCTTTCATCGCGACGCCCGCGGAACCGACGACCCGGCAGATCTCGGGCGCGAGCTCGGGCGGCGCGACGACGAGAAGGGCGTCGAGGGAGACGCCGAGGTAGTCGATCCGGAGGTTGTCGAGCATCTCGAGCACCTTCGGCTGGACGAGCGTGCGGAGGTCGTCCTCGACGACGACGATCCGGCAATTGGCGGTCTCGGCCATCTCGTAGGCGTCGCCCCGGAGGCCGCCGTTCGTGACGTCGGTCATGGCGTGGATGCCATTGAGGACACTGCTCGCAAGGAGCGCCTCGCAAGCTTTGAGGAAGTGGAGGTTGATCGTCTCCTCGACGACGTCGGGGAACCCGGAGTAGATCGCGGCGGTGGCGATCGTCCCGCCGCCGGCCCCCTCGGTCATGAGGAGGACGTCGCCGGGGGCGATCTGTTTTCGGGCGGTGAGGTGGTTTGCGACCCCGACGGCGCCGACGCAGCCGGTCATCCGGGAGCCGAGGACCATGTCCCCGCCGATTCGGAGGGTGGAGCCGGTGACGAGCGGGACGCCCATCGCCTCCCCGACGGCGGAGACGCCTGCGGTGTAGTCGAAGATCTTCGCGACGTCGCCGTCGTCGGCGACGTGGATATCGGAGAGGAGGGCGACGGGCTTTGCGCCCATCACGTAGACGTCGCGGAGCGTCGCCCGGGTGACGTGGAACCCGGCGAGGAAGGGAAAGTCGGAGAGGCGGGAGTGCATCCCGTCGACGGTGGTGATGATGTAGTCGCCTCCGGCACGGACGGCGCCGGCGTCGTCCATCTCGTCGACGCCGACCGCGGCATCCGTCCGGCCGATGATCCGGGCGAGCTGCCGGTGGGCGAAGAAGTCCCCCGAGCCCCTCGACCCGACGCCGAACTCACCCATCGTCGAGCCGGAGGGCTCGAAGGCGAAGAGGTCGCCGGAAAGATCGGTCGAGTTCCTGGCTTCGGCAAGGACCGCCCGGGCGAAGGCCCCGGCATAGGCGGGTGAGACGCGGTGATGCTTGACTTCAAGGATATCTTCTGCGAGAAGGCGCACGATCTCGTCGTCGGGAGTGCCGGCGGCGAGGTGCCGGCGGCTGATCTCTTCTACATCCATTGTATGAGTGGTCGGTGCAGAACGAGATAAAAGGAGTGGCAGAGGAAGGGCAAAGATTCAAGCAGGCACCGGACGACACCTGATGGATGACGGGTAAGGGGATGATCGCGGCATGTTCGGTCGCCGGTTCCGACTCCGGCGGGGGGGCGGGCATCCAGGCGGACTTGAAGACGTTTCTGGCGCTCGAGGTCTGGGGGCTGACGGTCGTGACGGCGGTGACGGCCCAGAACACCCGCGAGGTGCGGGGGACCTGGGTGCTCCCTCCCGAGGCGGTGCGGGCCCAGATTGCGGCGGTCGCCGACGACTTCTCCATCGGGGCGTGGAAGACGGGGATGCTCGGCAACGCCCCGGTCATCCGGGCGGTCGCGGAGACCCTGCCGGAGGGGGCTGCCCTCGTGATCGACCCGGTGATGGTCTCGACCTCAGGCCACCGGCTCCTCGCGGAGGATGCGGTCAGGGATCTCGTGGAACTCCTCGTCCCGCGGGCGGCCGTCGTCACTCCGAACCTCCCGGAGGCGGAGGCGCTTGCCGGGATGAGCGTCGCGACCGTCGAGGAGATGGCCGAGGCGGGCCGGCGGATCCTCGATCTCGGCGCCCGGGCCGTGGTGGTGAAGGGGGGGCATCTCTCCGGCGGCGCGGCAATCGACCTCCTCGTCGACCGGGACGGGACGGCGAGTCTCTCCGGCGAGCGTTACCCCTATGCCGTGCATGGGTCGGGGTGCTGCTTCTCCGCGGCGCTCGCGGCGCACCTCGCCCGGGGGATGCCTGCGCGCCGGGCCTTCGCCGCGGCCCGGGCGTTCATCGATGAGGCCATCCGGGAAGCGGCGGGAGGGCCGGGGCCGCTCCGGATCGTCAACCCCGGGGGAGCATTCGTTCGCCGGCCTGGAAACAATTTGCCCTGATTCAGGTATCCGGTCGAAAAATTATTTCACCCCCTCCCCTGAAGCACATCGATTCTTCACCCCGGGAAAAACCCGGAAAAAACACCCGTATTCCCGGCATTATCCACCAGAAATGAGAAAAAGCCATTCCGGAGTATAAACCAAATACGGAATTTTAATAACTGAGAACTGGTAATTACTGTTAGAATGGACGAGATCGACGATGCGATTCTTCGGGAACTGCAACGGGACGGGCGGATGTCCATGGCAGAGCTCGGCTCAATGCTGGGCATCGCACCGTCAACGGTCTTTAAACGGATCGAGAAACTGAAGAACGCCGGTATCCTCGAACGATTTACGATCGTCATCAACCAGAAGTGCTTCGAGCACACGCTGGTCGCTTTCCTGAATGTCCGGGTCCATCCGGATGGGAAACCCGAGGTCGAGGAGTTCATGCAGGACCTCCCGTGCATCCTCGAGCTTTACGAGGTGCTGGAGCCCGGGGACTTCTTCGTCAAGGTCCGGGTGCAGAACATCTCCGAGCTGAAGCGGAGCGTGCTCATCCCCCTCTCCGGTCTTCGGGGAGTGAAGGACATTCAGACGATCATCTCGGTGAGGAAGGTCAAGGAACAGACATAGGTGGAACAGAATGCAGATTGAGACCATGCAGCAGATGCTGGCGATCGTGACGCTCCTCCTCGGAGCGCTCCTCATCGGCGTCATCTACAATGCCTACCGGATCGTGAGGCAGCCGACGTTGCTCCTCTTCATCTACGGGCTCTTTACACTGGTGGTGGGGATCACGTTCGCCGACCTCGTGAGCGTCTTTACGCCCGACACGTTCGTCATCGCCTGGGCGGCGGTCTTCTCCCGCGTCGTGGTGATCCTCGGCCTCTGCGTGATGGCCTATGGTATCCTGAGAGGGTAGCATGCGCACCGGTACCTCGTTCGCCCGGGACTGGCAGCTGATCAAGGTCGCCCGGTCCCTGCGGCAGCACGACGTCACGGGCCCGCTCGTGCGGAGGCTCCTTACGGATGCCTCGCCGCCCCTCACGGAGCAGGTCGCCGCGATCGCGGGAAGGCTCGGTGCGGAGGACGGGACGGTGCTCCTTGCCCGCAACGAGGAGCGGTTCGACCCCCCTACCCTGATGGAGGGCCTCCTCCTGATGTGGGGGATCCCCTGCGAGCCCGTGGACACGGTCGACGGGGGCCAGGCCATCACCATCGACGGCGAGGGCGCAGGGGCGGCGATCCGGGAGACGTTCGCGGACGTCCGGATTGCCGTGCCCTACCTCACCGGCTATGTCCGGGCGCTCCAGCCGGACGCGGTGTTCGAGGCCGGCGAGGGTTGCAGGATGACGATCCGGTTCCCGCCCCGCGGGAAGTAGGGGAGCGCGGTCCGGGGGTTCTCCATGACACCCTGCCGCCGCTCCGGGTCTGAACGGCCATAACAGGGGCCCGGATCGTTTCTCTGGCGCGGCGGCACCTTCTCGCGAGCTTTTTTGAAAATATTTATCTCCGGCAACGTCCGTTCGTTTACTTACAGTATCATAAGGAGACGAGACTATGGAGAGAGGCAATATACGGACGTGCCAGAGCTGCGGGATGCCGATGAGTACACGGGAGCACTTCGGGACGGAGGCGGACGGGTCGCCCTCGAAGGACTACTGCACCTACTGTTATCAGAATGGGGCGTTCACCGCGCCCGATATCACCCTCGAGGCGATGGCGAAGATCGGCGGGGGGATGATGTCGCAGATGTACGCTATCCCTATCGAGAAGGCGGAGAGCTTCACGAAGGAGCATCTCGCGTGCCTGAAGCGGTGGGCCGGAAGGGAGATCCCGGTCTGCGAGAGCTGCGGGATGCCGCTTGCCCGCGATGACGATGCCGGGTCTGAGGCGGACGGGTCGCCCTCAGAGGCCTACTGCGCCTACTGCTATCGTGACGGGGCATTCACCGAGCCGGATCTAACGCGGGAGCAGGCGGTGGTGAAGTACGCGCCGATGATGGCCGAAAACCTCGGCATGCCCCTCGATAAGGCGCAGGAGATGGTGGGCTACTACCTCTCGACGCTGCCGCGGTGGCGGTAGGGGCCCGACGCGGACAGCGGGCGAGTTCTTATATTCCCCGATCCGTGAGATCGATACAGGGGAGAGACCTATTGGGCCTGCATGTCGAACTGCTTGAAAGGAGGGAGGAGATCCTCGCGGTCGCGGCGAGACACGGCGCACGAGCGGTCAGGGTCTTTGGATCGGTCGCCCGGGGCGAGGAGACCCCGGCGAGCGACCTCGACCTCCTCGTCGAGTTCGAGCCGGGGAGGAGCCTCCTCGACCAGATCGCGCTCGCCCAGGACCTGGAGGACCTGCTCGGCCGCGAGGTCGACGTGGTGACCGAGAAGGGGCTGCACTGGTATATCAGGGACGCTTCTCTCCGTGATGCCGTGCCGCTGTGAAAGACGACTACGAACGGATACTGGACATTCTGGAAGCCATTGGACGGGTTGAGAGAGTGTCAGGCCGGTCAGTTTGCCCGACCACACGCCTCATACTCTATAACGACCTATAGGCATTAACATGTCCGCCACTACCGTCTGGATCACGCCGGCGAACAAAGACCGCCTGGAGGGTCTTAAACGGCACCCCAAGGAGTCCTATAACGACGTTATCAGCCGCCTGCTCGACATGGCCGTCGATGACGAGCCCCTCTCGGAGGAGGCTATCCGGGGTATCGAGGAGGCCCTGGAGGACATCAGGGAGGGTCGGCTCTACTCCGAGGACGATATCCAAAAGGAGTTTGGTGTGGAGGAATGACCTACACGGTCACCTACACCGCCCGGGCCCGGCGGGACCTCCAGAGTCTCCTGCCGGAGGTGGCCCGCCGGATTATCCGTTCGGTCGCCGGGATCCGGGAGAACCCCTACCGGCATGTCCGGAAACTGGCCGGGTTTTCCAGGACTCCCGTCTACCGGCTCCGGGTGGGCCAGTACCGGGTTGTGCTCACGATCGAGGATGAGCGCCTCCTGATTCTGGTACTGGAGGCGGGAAACCAAAGCAGCATCTATCGGTAGGGAGGCGATCAGGAAGATGGCTCGTCCGTATGATTTTCCGCACAGATCCGCTCTGCACACACAACAAAATCCGTTGCCCTGGCGATGACGGAGACCACTTCTTCCCGCATGATGCTCCGGCAGATCGTGTAATCCACCTCCTCCCGGAGTTCTTCGATCAGGTTCAATGCCCGTCCGTGCTCTCGAGCGAGTTCACCGGTCCTGACGTACTCCGAGCCGATTGCCGGGATCAACCCGGCATGAGTCTTTCTACGCCTTTTCGGTGCAGAAGAGCAAGGGCTGCAAGATACATCGCATAGTAGGCTCGATTGAATCTTCGTAATGCCCCTCAGTACAGAGGATACGCGCTGCATCGAGGCGCTGGTGCGATTTGACAAAAAACGCCGTTATGACAGACCGGTCGTTCGCTTAAACCGCCACGCCGTCATGAAGAACATGCCTGATGAGGGGGTACTCCCGGTGCGCCGCAAGATCGGCCCGGGAGATGACCTTGACCGAGAGCCGCTCCCCGGAGAGCATCAGCAGGTCGAAAGCAAGTCCTGTAAGATATTCACGAAGACGAAGATCCTCCCCGGATGTAATCACAAGGATATCAATATTGGAGTCCGGCCGGTCGTCCCCCCGTGCCACGGAACCGAAGAGTATGATCTCTTCTATTGCGTCGCCGCACGCCTCTCGTGCCTTTGCCGCGAATTCGTGGATGACCCGGTCGTTTGACCGAGACCATGATGGAGTTGTTGTGAATGCGGGGCATGATGATTACTGATCAAACTTCAGGCTATATCGGCGTATAATCGCTCAGGGCGTATACTCTTCGACATCCATCGTGGTTAACCGGGTCGGGCGGGCATGGCCTCCCCGACCGCAGGCCGGACGCTCCGAACCTTCCTTTGCCCCTCACCGGTTCCCCGCACCCTCGCGGGCCCTTTTGGTCCCACAAAGGCGATCGGATCTCAGGAGGGCCGGTTATCGCACCAGGCGGTGCTCATGCTCCTGCCCTGCAGGCAGTCGCACTTCGCGCCTTCGCGCCTTCGCGTGAGCTGATTGTAGAGATAGTGATATGGCCTCACGCGAAGCCGCGAAGAACGCGAAGTTTGGTAGAGGATGAGGAGCTCACCTCGCACCTCTGGTGCTCCCGCCGCTGCCGCCAGTCGTGAGTCGAAACCCTCCCGGGTTTCTCCCGCTCCGGTTCTAACGAACCGTCGTGAGTCGAAACCCTCCGGGTTTCTCCCGCTCCGGTTCTAACGAACCGTCGTGAGTCGAAACTCTCCGGGTTTCTCCCGCTCCTGCCGCTCGCTCCGCTCACGCCAGTCGTGAGTCGAAACCCTCCGGGTTTCTCCCGCTCCGGTTCTAACGAACCGTCGCGCATACGAAAAATTCCGCCCCCGATACGGCCCCGGATCTTCCCCACCTGCCGCACCCCCGGAGCACCGCTCCGGACCCCCGTATTATATCCCCGGTGAAATTAATCCGGATTATCCCCAAAACCTCGATTCCAGCCCAGGGGTTCTTTTCAACAACCCATTTATGGCATGAAAGGATCTTTCGCACTGCCGTGTCTGACGATATAAAATCATTCCGGAAAGAATCACTACGACAGATTTATATGATATAAGAAAATAGGTAATCTCGTCGACTGAAATCCCCAGCGGGGGTATCAGGTCAAAGAGGTATGAGTATGATGAAATTCAGAGAGAATGAAGAAGCAGTCTCACCGGTGATCGGCGTTATCCTCATGGTCGCCATCACGGTGATCCTCGCTGCGGTTATCGCGGCGTTTGTGTTTGGGATGACCGGGAACGTGCAGACGACGAAGACAGTGGCTATCGGCTCGGCACTTAACAGCGGCGATTTAGCCCTCACTGTCAACGGAGGTGCAGATCTGCCCACTCTTCAACAGCTGACAATTACAATAGACGGAGCGGTACCTACCGGCACTATTACCTGTAATAACGCTGATGTCAGCGAAGCAGATGGAATACTTACGCTTGGAGCAGGCAAGAAATTCCAGGTTGGAAACACGATCACAATCGAAGGACAGAACTCTGGAAGACTCCTTGTCGTTGGCAAGTGGAGCGACGGTGCTGAGCAGATTATCCTTGACCGCACCTATTAAACCTTTTTTTAAAAGATCAAATTTAGCGCACAAATTTCAAGATTCCAAATAACCAACACGTTAGTTAGTGCTCTTTGTCATCTTACATCCAAGAATCCCATTTTACCTTCGCAACTTTCGTACCTTCGCGTGAGGTAATCTCTCCAGTACCACATGCAATAGTCGACAATCCACCTGATCTAGTAACATTTTCAAGATAAAGTGCTGCGATGCACTGACAATCAATGAAAGTAAGTTATACGGCCCCAATAAGAGATTTTCACATCAGTGAGACCATGATTGCCTAGTCAGAGGTCTAACAGGTGCGTTTGTAGATACCTTCTCCTACACATCATACCAGCTACCCGAACTCATCCCCGCTGGCGCTCTGCGCTCCATTGTGAATGAAACCGCATCAGAGGGCTTCACCTCAACAAAAAACCTCTGGTTATGAGCGATGAGCAGATCCCCCGGAAGCGTGGGGTCATCCGCTTGGAACAACGGGATCTGTACCTGCCAGAAAACCGGTCTCCCGCCTCCTCCACTGCCGCCTATCGGATGCCACCGGGCCGCTCCCGTGTATGTCTGTATCGAATCAGCGGTCGATACGGTGACGACAATCCGCTCCATATTGATGTCAGCGCCGCCCTGGGGACCCCTCACCATGACAATGATATACCGTATATGCCGACCGTCGGTACTTGCCTGCACCATAACCGGCTCGGCGATCTGGACAACGGCGCCGACCTGTTTTACCGCTGAGTAAACAGTCTGCTCCGTCTTCTGGGTCGTGAAGAAGCCGGCACCGAGCGCCACGTACGCGAAGACGGAGGCTACGACGATAAAGGCAATGAAGACCATCGCTGCCTCTAGGCCAGTGAACGCTCTGTCGTCTAATGCAAGCGGCTCCATTGCCACCTCTAGTTCGTCCGTTAGACAAGACTGTTTCCCGGTCGTTCCTATCTACTGAATTGCCGGGCGATTATTTGAACGTATAGCACTTGTTACGGCAAAACGGCATAACTAACCTGGCTTCGTTGAAACCGGCCCCGGCATCAGGTTCTTTTGGTTGAACCTCACAACCCTTCTATATGGAGATTCGTGCCGTCGGCGGATTTCTGGTAGTAATCTCGATCGTTGTGGTTCTCCTGACCGCCGGCTGCACCTCACAACTGCCGCCGGGTAACGATCAGGCTGTCGCGGATGCCTACCCCTGCTCTCCACTGGAGGTTGTGCCGCCAATTTACTACCAGGGAGCCCCGATGGATGGGTCGGAAACAGCAATCGCCGGATTCGCCCTCAACTTGACAGTTATCCCCTATACGAAGACATCAAGCACCCTGGAACAGGATGGAGAGATCAACATCACAACAATCTTCATCACCTATACAGACGGTCGTGACATCTACATCCTTAAGCCTGGGGATTACTCCATTGCCAGACGGCAAAGCGGAGACGGCGACGATGCGCTCGAACCGGGTGAGGTCGTGGAACTGATCCTGCCCGTTCGTCAGCCTATACCCGCAAACACTGAGGTCTATGCCGAGTTCTGGACTCCCTATCACGGAACGCTGACCCTTGCGCTTCACACGCCGGACACGATAGAATTTTCCGGACAGATAGTTGAATTTACCGCTGCACCTTTTGTCTCATATTGATATGGGAATTATCCTGAAAGCAGGTCAGGGGATAGCAAACAGCGAGAAAGAGCATCACCTCACCCCCTCCCGCCCGTTCCATTCCCGGACCATTCTTGCATAGCACCCCTCGCAGATCCTCGTGTGGGCCTCCTGCGAACGGTAGACCGCCTTCTTCTCCCCGCAAATGTCGCACCGGCCGATCTCAACCTTCGTCCGAGTAAACGTCCGGTGATCGAGGACTCCGGGGAGCGGCTGCGCCTTCGCTGGCCACTTTGCCCTCTTCAGGCAGTCATAGCAGAGGTAGGTCCCTCCACCGCCCCGTCTTACCGACGACGTCGGCCGGCGGCCGCAGACGTGGCAGGGCTCGTCCTTTGGCACCGGGAGGGCGATATAGTCGGCGGGGTTGACCAGGGCGGATGGTTGCACATTTACACTCGTTTTCACACCTTTACACCCGGACTTACACCGCGAAAATCCACCATATGGAGCCGGTTCTCTGATCGGCAGGATTTGCCCCGGAATATCCGGGATGTTTTCACCACTGTGGATTTCATGGACACCAGAAGTCGCGTCACCCGCTCCTGCAGGCAGGCTCTCCGTTCCCGGCAACCGGTGTAAATTACCACTCTGATCTATACAGATCTCTGTACATATCTCTCCAATAGAGCAATCCCCACCATCATGGACGGGATCTTCGTTTACACTTTCCCCGGATTTCTGGTGTAAACCGGGTGAAAAGGTGAAACCATGAGGACCACCGTCCCGATCGTCCGGGCCGTCATCCAGCCAGACCGTGGTACTGTTACTCCAGGTACGGTAGACCTCCCGGTCGAATGAGAAGTAGTGCTCCCGCCGCCGGACGGTCTCCCCGACCCCGATCATCTCCCCGGTCACCGTTGCGTCGATGTAACTCACCGCCGGGCATTTCTCCAGCAGGCCGGCATACGTGGCCCGGTTGTTGGTGTAACCGTGGAGGAGCCGGTAGGTCCTCTGGTAAGGAAGGCCGAGTGCGCTCTGGAGCTGGCGGACGGTGAAGACCTCGATCCCCATCTGTGCGACCGTCGCGAGCGCCGCCGCCTCGTTTTTCGTCAGTTTGGTCTCCTGGCCCCCTGCTTCGCCGTTGATGGCGGAGTAAAGGGTCGCTGCCGCCGCGAAGTCCTCCGGCCGGGCGATCACCGCTCCGTCGTCGTCGCGGTCGCGCTGGAGAAAGAAGAGCCGGGCCCGGCACTTGATCAGGTCAAAGAGCATGCCCGGGTTCCTGCGGTTCTGCATCGTGGAGAACTGGATCCTGCGGGCGAACGGGATCCGGACGGAGAGGATATCCTCTTTGACGATCTCCCAGATCGCCCGGCAGGTGAGAACGTCGTCCTTTGCCGGGCCGCGGCCGGCCGCCTCCACCTCCTTCATATGTTCAAAGACCCGTTTGTCCTGCTCGACGGTATCGTCGATCCAGACCGTGAGCATCCGGTTCATCACCTGGTCGCCGCCGAGGTCCTCGACCTTGGCGAGCCACCAGACGCACCGCTCGGGGATGGTGCAGACCCGGAGCTTCCTCTCGGTCGTGAGGGTCCGGTGCTCGATCGGCTCCCGGAAGTTTGCGGTCGCGGATTTGAGGACTTCCTGGAGGTCGTCGGAGAGCGAGACGTCGTCGAAGAGGAGGACGGTGCCGGGCCGGAGGTCGTCGTCGTAGTAGAGCGCCTTGTCCGAGACGGTGCCCTTGAGTTTGTAGGCCGCCGGAATGAGGTTCTGCATCGTCGTGCAGGCGTGGGTCTTTCCCTTCCCAGAGTTGCCGGAGACGGCGACGTGGAGGCCGTTCGTGTTTTCCACGGACTGCGAGGCGAGGGACATCGCGAGGCACTCCGCGACGGTCCGGTCGCCAACGTGGCTCTTGTTGAAGGTGTCGAGGAGGAACGCGAGGGGGTCGCCATCGCGGAGGATTGTTAAGGCCCGTTCACGGTGCTCGTCGGCGGGAGGGGGAGAGGTTGTCTTCTCCTCCTGCTCCTTCTTACCCGGCGTCTTCTCCTCTGGCTTGCGCCGCTTCTTCTCGTACATCCCCCGGAGTTCCGGCCAGCGCTGGGCGCCTCCACTGCAACTGGCATGGTGGCAGCCGGCGAAAATGGCGCCATTCACGAACTGGATGGCAAACGCACCGTCCTTATGCGCTGACGAGAACGGGCACTCCGCGAGGGTGAAGAGGGTGCCGCCCTGCCAGGGCCGTGTGCTCCGGACGGCGATGCCATACTCCGCGAGCCAGGCGGCGAGGTCGATGCCGGCCTTCGGCCGCGATGCGGCCGGGTCTTCCCGTGGGAGGAGCCCGGCGAGGTGCCGGAGCCGTTCCGGGGGAACCACACTGATCTCTGATGGGAGAGAGAGGATCCTCGCCCGGCGGTGGGGCCGCTCCGGGGTGGAGTCGCCCTTCCGGGACATGGTCCCGTAGAGTTTCCAGATCCGGGCGGCGTTGTGGTTCGCGGTATCGACGGTGACGGCCTCGTTCGAGAAGAGGGCGTCGAGAGTTGCGAGGCAGCCTTTCACGAGAGCGGTTGCCTCTGCATCGTTCGGGAGGTCGATCCTGTACAACAGGTGGGCGCCGTTCCCGGAGTCGGCCCGGATGGACGCGGGGAACCCCTGCTCTGCGAGGTAGGCCGCTATCCGCTCCGCTGCATTGAGCGCCGCATTGTGCTCCTCATCCGTCGACGAGACCCCGCTCGGCCGGACCGGGTCGATGTCGACCGGGAACCAGCGCCGGCGGATGATGTCGGCATCAGCGGTCGTCGCGTCCTTCCGGGAGAGCCGCATCTTGATCCGGTTTGCCCGCCGGGCGAGGAGTGCCGGGTTGACGTCGTTTAAGGTGACGTAGATCCCGGCGACCGAGGGATCGGCGTCGAGGGCCTCGATCTGCTCGCTGAGCAGGGCATGGTCGTCGAAGTAGCCGGAGTGGGTCACGCCGTCGGCGAGCGCCCGGACCTCGACTACACCGCCTTCGAGGGTGAGGAGCCCAATCGCCCGGCGGATATCGTCTATCATACCGCCTCCGGGATCAGCGGGAAGAGGGGGGCGGAGATGGCCTCCCCGCGGGCGACCCGCTGGAAGCTGACGAGCGGGACGATGTAGGAGCCGGCGCGGGTATGGAGCATCACCGCTTTGCCCGACGCGTTCATCGCCGCGTGCCCCTCGATGGCAACCGCTGTCGCCTGCGGACGATCCTCGATGATCGGACTGACCCGGCCGTAGAAGAGGAGGTTTTTCAGATCCTCTGCCTCGATCCGGTAGTGCTCGGCCTCGACGGTGATCCGGAGCACTCCGCCGGCACAGTAAGAGAGGGTTCCATCTTCGGTCATGGCCGGCCCCTCCCGACGGTGATCGTGTAGTGGTGATTCCGGGTCCGGTGGACGTTGATCTCGCGGATCGCCCGGCCGTGCCGCCGGATCTCGTCCGCCACCACCCGCGGGACGAGGAAGAGCGGGACCGGGGAGACGTTTATCTCCTCCGGGGCAGATGTACCAGTGGCGGCCTGGCGGAGCGCGTGGTGGCACTTTGTATCCGGGCTGCCGCCGCTGGTTTTCTGTTCGGTTCCTCCCGGACTCCGTTTGTCCGGGGTTGCTCCTGGTTGCTGTTGCATTTCCTGTAGCTCCCTGCACCGGGACTCTTTCCGGCGCATACAGCATCATCGGGAACTGTTGCTTAAAAGAGTGAGCCAACCATCCCGGAAAAAACAACAAGCCCCATATAAGCCTTACTTTATTGCAATAGTTCAAAAGATGGGGAGTAGAGAGGAATCTCTAATCCCGGGCAGAACTGGGAGTTTCCGGATCTTATGCTCAGTTCGGGATTTTGCAGGTTGAGTCCGGGAATTTGCAGGCGGCGGCCACGTCCCCGGCATCGTACCGGAGCCGGACTTCCCGCCCCCGGCCGGTTCGGGGCACCAGGTCGACGATCCCGGCCCTCGTGAGGGCGTTGAGGTGCTCGTGGTAGGTCGTCTTCCCGACCGGGAGGTACTCCTGTGCCGCCTCAAAGACCGCCCCCGACGCCATATCGGCCCCGCCGCGGGCTCGCTCCGCGATCCAGCAGGCGAGTACCCGTTCGGCCTCCGAGAGCCTCGTAGCACGGGCCCGGAGCGCCGGCGCCGTGACCGCCCGGGCTGCTGCGGTGACGTCGGCGTGGGTGACCCGGCGGCGGCCGTCCTTCTCCGCCCGGAGGGCTGCTGCCCGAATGAGGTCGATCCCGACCCGGACATCCTGCTCGCCGGCGGCGATAGTGGCGATCCGGTCGATGAGCGGCTTCGGCAGCACCCGGGGGTAGAGGCCCTGCCGGACCCGGTCGGTCAGGATCTCGCGGATCTCGGTCCTCGAGTAGGGCAGGAAGGTGATCTCGGTCGGGTGGAAGACCGACCAGACGCTCGCGTCCGCCTCGGCTCCGAGGTTCAGGGCGAGGTTGCTCGTGACCGCGAAGACCCCGGCCTTCCGGACGTCCCACTTCTCGTAGAGCCGGAGGAGCTGGTAGAGGAGGAGGTTGTAGGTGCCGGCCGGGATGAGTTCGTCCGCGTCGTCGAGGCAGACGACGAGCGCGGCGTTGCGGTCCCGGAGCCGGGAGGCGATGCCCTCTTTGATATCGTCGAGGTATCGGCCGGCCAACGGCGCCGGGGAGCCGCAGACCTGTTTGAAGATGCTCCCGTAGACGGCGAGCGGGGTGCGGTCCTGCCGGCAGTTGACGTAGACCGGGATGACCTGTTGCGTCTCTTCGGCGACCTCGCGGAAGATCCGGCGGACGGTGGTGGTCTTCCCGGTCCCCGGCGGCCCGCGGAGGATGGCGGAGAGGGCGCTTCCGCCCCGGAGGGCCGGGCTGATGAGGAAGGCAAGTTCTTTGACCTCGGCGTCACGGTGGTGGAGGTGGTCGGGGACGAACGTGAGCTCGAAGACGTCGGGATCTCTGAAGAGGGTCTGGTCGTTGCGGAGAAGGGGGGAATGTGCCATAGGGGAGACTGGAGAAGAGGTAGTAGATAACGAGGAGCCGTGCGCGGACTGAAAGTGAAGGGGGATGAGCCCCCACTTCATCCCAGCGCGGGAATCGCGTCCGCCCAGGTCTCGACGGCGGTCCGGATGGTGTCGTCCTGGTAGGACGAGATCCGGACGGTCTTCCTGGTGAAGGTGACGTAGTAGTCGTCACCGGACGGGTCGTGGCACCTGAGCTGGGCGTAGTAGGTCTCGCGGGCGAAGTCCCGCTCGGCCTCTCCGCCCATCGCCGTTGCCAGGGCCGCGTTGCCCATCACCGCGGCGGCGTTCGCATTGAAGGCGGCGATCGTCGGGGACTGCAGGGAGACGGTCCCGACCCGCTTGCCGGTCGTCTCGTTGACGAAGTTCACCTTCGCGGTGTAGTGCTCGCGGTTCCGGACGACCGGGGCCACGGCCTCTCCGCCGGCGCCCGTATACCCGACGCACCCGAAGGGGTTGTCGTCGATGACGGACTGGACGAGGTTGTTAAACGACGTTACGCTGGCGATCGGGGCCGCGAGGTCCCGCACCGCCGTCTTGTTCACGGTCTTCTGCACGAAGTCTGCCATGGGTTTTGCTCCATGCCTGCATGCTCCCGGGAATATGACAGACAACTATAGGGTGGGCGGGAGAGGATATCAGTCTGACTTTATCGGGAAGCGTGAATTCGGCTTCGATTCACCGATATAACCCTTACAGTCAGGCTTTTTCTCTCGGACGCTCTACTGTCCCCCGAGAGGGTTACCAGGATGATCGATGCAAAGACCACCCGAGAGCTTGTCTACGAGACGAACCGGGATGTAAAGTGGATCTGCCGGGCGCTCCAGAAAATGGAGGCGCAGGACAAAGCGTTCGAGGCGCGGCTCCGGGCGCTGGAGGGGTGGCAGGCGGAGAAGGTGGGCGAGGAGCGGCGGCTCTCGACGGTCAGCGCCGGGGCCGGCGGGGTCGTCGGCGGGGTAGTGGCAGTGCTAATGCGCATCCTAGGTGCGTAACAGAATTCATGACTATTGTCAGCATGACACCCGCCCATAAAGATCGGTGTAGTACTTCCTGCATATTGTACCCCTACAGATTACCACCTGCGATTGCGAGGATACAATTAAAGTCCTTCCCCCTTTCTCCAAAAAGACAGAGTGGGAGGTTCATCCAAGAGAAGGAATAATAACCTTTAAACTGCAGGAGCGCCAGTATGGTGTTTATGCGATACAAAACCCTTCTCATTTGTCTGTTAATCTTCGCACTACTTTCAGCCGGATGCACTAATACCGCAAGCCAGCCGGGCATAACCTTTTCAGGAAAGAATACACCGACACCGACGCCCACTCCTGGATACGGGAGCGTTATGATCTCATCTGATCCCTGGGGTGCGGATGTCTACCTTGACGGCGAGCACAAGGGCGTCGCCCCCCTTACGCTAACGAATGTTCCTGCAGGAAAGCACACGCTCCGTGTGAAGATGCTCGGATATAGGGAGAGTAATTCCAACATCACGGTGATCACAGATAAGGCGTTGACTATTAAGCAATCTCTCCAGAGGGGGAAGCCTGATATCTATGTGAGCATCGACAGCACGAAGATAATCCAGCAGGGCACGCTCATCGAGGTGAGCGGCGAGGTGGAGAACCGAGGAGATGAAGCGGCATACGAATTTAAGGTGATCATTGAGATGACGCCGAAGGACTCGAGTATGAAGGATCTGAAGGCGTCCAAAACCGTCGTCATTGGTGCACTCAAACCCGGAGATCGGAAGCATTATGTGGGGCATGTACAACTCAAGAGATATTACGACTATAAGGGAACTATCAAGTGTGAGTATGTCTTTGACGGAAAGACCCACACGGGATCGACAAAGTCGTTCTGACCCCACTCTGGACCTATCTTTTTTAGGTCCCAATAACCGCAGAGGGCAGGCTGAGTAACTTCTTGCCCAACCTTCCGCCGGGAACCCGGAGTTGTGGCCTCCGCATCCCCTGCACGTTCTGCCCGTGCACGGCTGCCTTTTAACTATCTCCTCTTCCCCAGACAAACCTATGACGCGCTCACCCCCTCACCGAGCATATTGCACTGTGTCATTTTCCCGACCGCCCGGATCTCATAGCTGCATTCACTTATATAACTAAATAGCCACTCATGCCAGCGTGTAACCACGGCAAACACAGCCCCAGCGCGACACGATCCGGATGGTCCGAGGGGTTCATTCGGGAGCACAGTGGCAAATACAAGCGGCGGGCCTTATGGGAGAACCTGCTGAAGAGAATGATGTGCCAGACGTTCAAGACGATCATCAAGTATCTCGATGAGTCAGGCCAGATAGCGAGCGACTCACAGGGAAAGATCTGCTGGATTCACAACCCGGACCTGGTCCGGAGATATGCAATGCGTGAAGACCTGCGGATCTGATGAAGTGCCAAATCTATTTTGTGGACGAACGGGTCTGATCCGACTGCAGGATCCGGAAATTCGATCCAACAGAACCAGAAGATATGTCCCGTACTGGGCATGAGGTATGTAATCCACAGGTATGGATCGTTCTGCCCCCAATCCCGAAAAACCCCATTTCGGAAGATTTTTCGAGAATGCGTCAGGGAAAGTTGAGTTTCGATATGTAACGGGTATGTAATCCACAACGACCCCGGCATGTACATCACGGCTCGCAGAGCCGGGTCTCCCCTCTTTAGAAAACTCTGGACCGAACACTATATCGCCATACCCCCTTGCATATCGCCATTCAAGGTATGTAACGGGCATGTAATCGGCCGCGTGGCACTCCAGAATAGTCATCATATCGATGCCAATAGAAACCCCCCTCCCTTTACAACCTGCCTCCACGATCTCCCACGCCCGGGTCGCGGGTACGCCTCCGCCGGAGGGGACGTGCTCCCGTCCGGATCGCAGGGCCTCCTCGGCACCGTGACCGGGCACTATGCCCTCCGGCCTGACAGCTTCCTCTCCGGCCTCTACGGTGCCTTCTTCGAGCCCGCCCGGGCCGGAGCCGCCGCCTTCTTCCAGGTCTCCCCGCTCTCGTTCTTCGCCCTCCTCCTCGCCGGGGTAATCGGATACGCACTCATCCGCCGCAGGCCGCTCGGGATAGACTCACGGGACGCACGGCTCCTCGCCTTCTTCGCCCTCGCCGCCGTCCTGGTGGTGCTTACCTACATCAGGCAGATCCCCGGCATGTCGGCAGACCCCGGGTTCATCCCGGATATGCGCTATCTCTCCCCGGCCTACCTCCCCATGCTCGTCATCGGGGTCTACGCCCTGAAGCACGCCGGCCTCGACGGAGACGGGGTGCGGGAGGCGCTCCGGACGCTCTTCTGGCTCGCGGTCATCGACCTCCCGCTCATCTTCGTCGTCCTCCAGGTCATCGCCGGCCGAGACTTCGGCGGGCAGGTCACGTTCGTCACGACCCTCACCTATATCTTCCTCGCCGGGGCCGCGGTGCTCTACATTGCCGTGCTCGCCCGCCGCGCCTCCCCCCGCCTCTTCGCCTATGCGGTCCCGGTGCTGATGCTCTTTCCCCTCGCTTGGGAGCTCGTCGTCGACTTCCGGTTCGCCACGAGCTGCTGGGAGGGCTACCACTTCTGGATACCGATGGTGCAGTATGTCTGGTACATCCAGTACGCGATCTTCCCGTTCTGAAGGCCGGGGTCCCGGGACATCATGCAGGATCTTCCCTCGTACCGGGAGAGTCAGACAGCCCCGACCTGCCCCCCTCCCCCCGTCGGCTGCCGGTCGTGGCGGTTGAATTTACATATTTGAAATATTTAAATATTTATAAAATATACTTACGGACATGGGCACGATAACCCTGAGCATCGACGACCGGACGGAGCAGGAGTTCCGGGGACTGGTCGAAAAGATCCTCGGGAAGCGGAAGGGAGCCCTTGGTGAAGCGGCGACCGAGGCGATGAAGATCTGGATCAAAACAAAGACACAGGAGGAGATTGCGCAGGACGCCCTCGAGCTGACCGGGAAGGCGTACCACTTCGGGGCAAAGAAGTATACGTCAAGGAAGGACCTGTATGACCGGCAACCCGCCGCTGATTGACACAAACGTCCTCGTCTACCTCTTCGACGCGGATGCCCCCGAAAAACGGCAGATCTCAAGGGACCTTGTTGCAGCGTGCTGGAAGTCCGAGAAGCGCTACTCGGTCTCGGTGCAGAACCTCGCGGAGTTCTCGGTGGTCGTGACCGAGAAGGTCGAAAACCCGATGCCGGTCGAGGATGTGACCCGGTTCGTCCGGAACATCCAGGATTTTGAGGGCTGGAACGTCGTCGGCTACGGCAGCAGGACCATCCTTGCTGCCCACCAGATCCGGGACAGCCATCACGTCCACTTCTGGGACGCACTTCTTGCCGCAACCATGATCGAGTCCGGCATCGATACGATCATCACGGAAGATGCCCATCTCCTGCGCATCCCCGGGATCACGGTCACCAACCCGTACCGGAAAGAGTGATCGGGTGCGGAGGATTCAACCCTGGCTCCGCGTTTCCCGGAGCAGCCCCCAACCCTCATAACGGCAATCGCTCGTTAATCGCTCGCCCCCTGCTCCAGGGCATCCCATGGCCCCCTTGCCCCTGTCCATTCACGCGAGGGTGCGAGGGATGCAGGCATCTGGCGCCCCTCATGCAGCGTGAGAGTGGAGCGAACGGAGCTACGCAGGTGCGAGTTGCAGGCCCCGTAGGAAGCCCGGGTCGGCCATCTGGCACCAGGATCAAGCTAGATAACCCCCACCACCTAAAGCGTCTTATCGAACAGTATCCACGACTCGTTATTAACAGACGTCCCGACGACAACGACCCGTGTCGCATCCGTGATGTTGCGACTCTCGGCCGCCCCCGCCCGGCAGTCCAGCGTAAAGTTCTCGTTCGTCCCCCCGACCCCGCCGATCCAGCACCGGATCTCCGATACCCGGTCCATGTTCATCCCGCCGTGGACCATGAACGTGACCGTCTCCCCCGACCGGGCCGCCGTCACCGCGACGGTCTTGGGCTCCTCCGGCATCTGTATCCCGTAGATCATCGATGCCGCAACCGCGGCGAAGATGACCACGAGCGCCACCATCAGGACCGTGCTCACCACCTCCGAGACCCCGGCGTCCGTATCCGCACGCACCATATGAAAGAGGACTATCCCCGGCGCCCCATGATAAGGCTGTCTATATTGTACCGGGACGCGGGTATCCTTCCGATGCGGGTATAACCGCGGGAAATGTTCTTCGCGGAAACGGGGGCCGGGCCTCCCGGAGCACCAGGTTCATGCCTCGCGGCGGCATACTACCCGGTATGCCCGAGGAGACGACCACAATCGAGATCTTCGCGTCCGACCGGGACAGGCTGAACCGCCTTCGTCGCTATCCCCGAGAACCTTACCGTTCCAGAGTGTGCCGGCTGCTGGAGCAGGCCGAGGACTGCGAACCCCTGAGCCTGGAGACGATCGCCGATATCCAGGCGTCGCTCGACGATATCCGGCGGGGCGAGTTTGTAACGCACGAGGCACTGAAGCGGGACCTGGGGATTGAGTGAGATACAAAGTCCAGCGAAGGTTAAAGCGCCTTACAGAGGGAGCTGCCGCCCTGAACGTCGGGGCGCTGGAACTGCTGGCGGAGTATCACTGTAACAGGGAGGACTGTTACGGTAGACGAGTTAGTGTATCATAATTCAGTGATTAGGTATGATACAGCAGCGTCCGGACAGATGGCGCCGGACGTTCAGGCATCGCCTCATCCCGGATCTTTCTCGCCAGAGGCGCTTACGCAACCCGGAACCGTCCGCCCCGGCAACCCTTATCACATCCCGCGCCACACGGCAGCATCCCCGCCCGTGCCACCGCAAACAGCGGGACCGGCCCGGAGGGAGACGGAGGAGATATGAAGGTCCTGGTCATCATGGGGAGTCCCCGGAAGGGCAACACCTACCGGGCGGCGCAGAGGATCGAGGAGACGATGCGGTCCCTCGGCGACGTCGAGTTCGAATACCTCATGCTCAGGGACGTCGGGCTCGAACCCTGCCGGGGCTGCATGGCGTGCTTCGAGTGGGGCGAAGAGCGCTGCCCCGTCCGTGACGACGCCCCCGCCGTCGGGCAGAAACTGCACGACGCCGACGGGGTGATCTTCGCATCCCCGGTCTACGGCCTCGCCGTCACCGCCCTCATGAAGACCTTCATCGACCGGTTCTCCTATGTCTTCCACCGCCCCCGGTTCTTCGACAAAAAAGCCCTCCTCCTCGTCACCTCCGGTGCAGTGGGCGAGAAGGACGTCGTCGATTATCTCGACTCCGTCGCGAGCATATGGGGCTTTGACGTCGCCTCCAGCGCCGGCATCGTCACGAATCCCAATATCACGCCCGGACAGGCGCGGGCAAACGACCAAATACTCGACGATGCTGCACGGGAGTTCTACCGTGCCCTGGCGGAGGGACGGGAGCGGCGGCCCGGGCTCCGGAGCGTCATCATCTTCCACGCCCAGCGGGCGTCGTTTGACGAGCTCGCCGACTCCGCCCCGACCGACCACGCCTACTGGAAGGAGCAGGGCTGGCTCGATGCGGGCGCCCGCTACTACACGGACGCCCCGGTCAACCCGCTCTATGACGTCATAGGGAGGATCGTGGAGCGGGTGCTCCGGCGGAGGATCCGGAGGGACCTGGCCGCGATGCGCTGATCGGCTCCTCACGCAGGGGACTGATGGAAAAATCGCCAGCCGGATCCATCTTTTGACGAATAGCCGCAGCCGCTGCCCCCCCGTTCCCCGGCAGGCGGCGACCCGTGGAGAGCCTCCCACGATCCCCCTGCAGCCTGACGGGCATACCGGACCGTCCTGTTTTTATTATAAAATTTTGAGAATAAATCACCGTAAAGGATATATATTTATACCGCCATTCACGCATTCACCGGCTACCCTATGACCGGGCCTTAATCGCAATTCGCAGTTCGCCTGTCGGGCGCTCCGGCGAGTGACTGCTTTAGCCAGCCCGTTTGTGCTTACCGTGAGGTATGTACCGCGGTCCTGCAGGCGAACTGCGATTCATTCAAGGGGGAAACGAATGACAAAACACACACACCTGGCACTCCTGTGCGCAGTCATCGTCCTCGGACTGCTGATACCGCCGGCCCTCGCGGTAGGTACCGCTCCGGGAACGCCGCGGGAATACGTCCTTCCCGGCGGGCAGGAGCATCCGAGCATCGACGGCGATATGGTCGTCTTTGAGCGCAGTCTGCTCAATGGACCAAAAGACATCTACTGTATGAGCACATCGGGCACCGGCTTGCGCCCGATCACGAACGACAACGTACCGCAGGAGCGGCCGTCCATCTCGGGCGACTACGTCGTCTGGCAGGAGAACCGGAACGGGAACTGGGACATCTACCTCTACTCGTTCTCGAAGGACGAGACCCTCCAGCTCACCGATAGTCCGGCCGACCAGTGGCTGCCGGTCATCCACGGAAACTACGTCGTCTGGTACGACAACCGCGGAGGAAGCACCGACATCTGCCTCTACGACATCAGCGCCAAGAAAGAGAAGGGCATGATCGGCTGCAACCCTGAACTCGGCACCGACACGACCAAGTTCAAGCCCGCGCTCTCGGACGATTACGTCTCCTGGGAAGAGGTGGGCTCGGGGCTCCGGCTCTACGAGATCGCCACGGGAACAAAGCGGACGGTCTCGTCAAGCAGCATGCCCCAGTCGTGGCCCTCGATAGCCGGGGACCTCATCGCCTGGGAGGACTACCGGTGGGGAGCGGCATGGCAGTCCGCGATCTACCTCAAGGACCTCAGCACCGGGAGCGAGCGCCAGCTGACGACGCTGAGCGCCGAACAGGTCTCGCCGGCACTCAGCGGGAGCATCATCGCCTGGGAGGACAAGCGCGATGGGCAGTGGAGCATCTACATGTATGACCTCGCAGACCTCCCCGGCGGCGAGGAGATGTCGGTGCCCACCGCCGGCGGCGAGCAGATCTACCCGGCCGTCAGCGGCAACACGATCGTCTGGCAGAAGAACCGGGGCGACTTCGCGAACATCTGCATCTACACCTACGTCGCCGACGAGCCCGTACAGATCGTCACCAGGATCGAGGTTGAGCCCTCCACGACCGTCATGGAGATCGGCGAGGAGTTCAAGTTCAACGCGACCTGTTACGACCAGGACGACAACGCCATGCCCGACCTGAAGGTCACCTGGGCCTGCAGCAACGCCACGGTCGGGTTCATCGACCCCGGCGGCTACTTCCTCGCTTCCGCCGCAGGCATCGCGACCATCACCGCATCGACGGCCGGGGTCTCCGCACAGGCGACCGTCATCGTCGACGCCCCCGAGCAGATCCTCACGACCGTCGAGATCGCGCCGTCCACGGCCACCGTCGCGGTCGGCACGACACGAGAGTTCGCCGTCGCCTGCTACGACCAGTCCGGCAACCTCATGACCGGCGTCCCGGTCGCCTGGGCGAGCAGCAACACGACCGTCGGCACGGTCAATGAGAGCGGCACGTTCACCGCCCTCGCCGAAGGCACGGCCGATCTCACCGCAACGGCAGGCGGACTCTCTGCAACGGCAGCCGTCACGGTCATCGCCCCGGCGTCCCCGGTCCTGACCGGGATTGAGGTCGCACCGGCCACGGCCACCGTCGAGACCGGCGAGACGCTGGCCTTCACCGCAACCGCCCTCGACCAGTTCGGCACCGCCATGAGCGGGGTTCCCATCACCTGGGCGAGCGGTAACGAGACCGTCGGGACCATCGATGCCGCCGGCACCTTCACCGCACGTGCCGTGGGCACGACGACCGTCACCGCCTCGGCGGGCGGCGTCACCGGGACCGCGACCGTGACCGTCGCCGCCGAAGCGCCGGTCGCCGCGAGCATCACCGTCGCACCCGCCGCGGCCACGCTTGCCGTGAACGACCACCAGCAGTTCATCGCGACCGTCCTCGACCAGTTCGGCAACGAACTGCCGGGACCCGCAGTCACCTGGACGAGCAGCAACGGGACCGTCGGCACGATCAGCACGGACGGAATCTTCACCGCACTCGCCGCGGGCACCGCGACCGTCACCGCCTCGGCGGGCGGCGTCGCCGGAACGGCAACGGTCTCCGTCGCCGCCGACGAACAGCCGATCGGATTGGTCGCCGTCTCCCCGTCCGCAGTCACCCTGGGCATCGCCGATGCCCGGCAGTTCGAGGCGATCGTCTTTGACCGGGCCGGCAGGATCGTCCCGGACGCTGAGGTCCTCTGGGCGAGCAGCGACGAGGCCGTCGGCACGGTCGGCGCGGACGGAATCTTCACCGCGCTCGCCGCGGGCACCACGGCCGTCACCGCCTCGGTCGACGGCGTCACCGGGACCGCGGCCGTAACGGTCCGCGACGATGCCCCGGCCCTTGCCTCGATCAGCATCGCACCGTCGGCGATCACCCTCGCCGCCGGCGAGACCGAACGCTTCGTCGCCACCGGCTACGACCAGAGCGGCCGTGTTATGCCGGACGTCGGAGTAATCTGGGCCTGCAGCGACGCAGATGTCGGCATGATCGGTGCCGACGGAACCTTCGTCGCGCTCGCCGCGGGCACCGCGACCGTCACCGCCTCGGCAGACGGCGTCACCGGGACCGCGGCCGTAACGGTCGTCAGCCTCGCTCCCGGGCTTGTGGTCTCCCCTGCGGCGATCGCCCTTGATGCCGGGGCTTCGCGGCAGTTCATCGCGACCCTGTATGACCCGGAGGGCAACGAGATGCCCGTCGCTGAAGTGATCTGGTCGTGCAACGATCCGGCCGTCGGCACGATCAACACGGCCGGGTTCTTCACCGCCGCCGGTGAGGGGACCGCGACCGTCACCGCCCTGGTCGAAGAGACCGGCGAGACCGGAACCGCGACCGTGACCGTGCGGCCGGTGCTCCCGGCGCCCGGCCGGATCGTGGTCAGCCCCTCCGACCTCACCATCGCCGCCGGCAACAGCGTGGCGCTCACCGCCACGGTCTTCGATCCGGACGGCAACGTCGTCGCAGACCCCGGGATTGCCTGGTCGTGCGACGACGAGAATGTCGGCACGATCGGTGCGGACGGAGTCTTTACCGCCCTCGCGGCAGGGACCGCCACCGTCACCGCCTCGGCCGGCGGGATCTCGGGCATCGCCTGCGTGACCGTCGAGCCTTCCTTCTCCGTCCCGGCCTGCATCGAGGTCGCACCGGCCTCGGCCACGCTCAAGCCGGGGGAGAGCCGGGCGTTCATCGCCACGGTCTTTGACCAGTGCGACGACGAGATGGACTGGGTCAGGGTCGCATGGTCGTGCTCCAACCCGCAGGTCGGCACGATCGACCGGAACGGCCTCTTCACGGCCGTTGCAGAGGGCACCGCAACCGTGAAAGCCTCGATAGGCAGCGTGGAGAGGACGGTGGCGGTCACCGTCGCCGGAGGCTCCACGCCGGGCGGCTCTTCGGGCTCGTCGAGAGGCAGCGGCGGCAGCAGCAGGCCCACCTTCGATGCGGGGACGTGCGAGAACCTGAGGAACGGCGAGACGTTCACGTTCTCGGGCATCGCCACCTCGTCGGTAGACAGCGTCTCCGTCACGGCGTCCGGCACCATCCCGAGGCTGATGCTGACCGTGAAGGGTGCAGGCTCACCCTCCGGGGCGCAGCCTCCTGCCGGCGAGATCTTCGAGTACGTCGAGATCACCCTCAACTGGGCAAACCCGCAGGACGTCAGCAGCGCGACCGTGGCCTTCACCATCCCGGCCGCGTGGCTTGAGGCGCACGGCATGGCCCCTGAGGACGTCGTGCTCATGCGCTGCGTCAACGGCGAATGGCAGAGCCTGGAGACCGAGGTCATCGGCGAGGGCAACGGGAACTACCGGTTCCGGGCAACCACGCCCGGCTTCTCCACCTTCGCCATCGTCGCGGCGCCGGTGAACGCGACCCCGACCGAAGAGCCGGTCCCCACGGTCACGGAGGAGCCGAACGTCACCGTCACCGAGACCGGGAACGTGACCGAAGAGGCGACGCCGGAGACGACCGCCGTGCCGACGACGGCACCGGCGGCACCGCTCGTCTACGCGCCCTTCCTCGCTCCGCTGGCCTTCCTCCTCTGGGCGAGAAGGAAGAACTAACCCATCTTTTTTTTGACGCCGCACCGCAGGCGTCTCTCCTGGATGCCGCTCGCAGAGACGGGAGGCGCCGGTTGCCGAAAATTCAGGCGCTGCAGAAAGGAGAGAGACCGCACGGAGAAGAAGAAGAGGAGGAGAGGGGTAACCCCGCTCTCCGCATCACTCCACGATGAAATCGCCGTTCATGGAGGGGTGCACGTCGCACCGGAAGTAGTAGGTCCCGGCCTCGGAGGGGGCCGTGAAGGTGTAGGTGACCTCGTCCGGTCCGGTGATGACCTCGCCGACGAAGATTTCTTCGCTCGCCGAGGAGTCCATGTAGACAGCGACGTTGTGGGGGATGCCGTCGTCCAGGTTCTCAAAGACCATCGTCACGTTCGCTCCCGCCGGCACCGTGATGGCATCCGTATCGAAGGCCATGTCGTCGGCGGTGACGTTCACCGTCACGGCAGCCCCGGCCGTCGGGGTCGGGGTCGGGGTCACGTTCGCCGTCGCCGGCGGAGTCACGTTCCCGGTCGGGACCGGGGTGACGTTCATCGTCGGAGCCGGAGTGACGTTCCCGGTCGGGGTCGGCGTGGGGCCGGCGGCGGCGGGCGCCACAATCTTCCAGACCCTGCCGGTGCTGGTGGTGTTGTCGGGACCGCCCACGTCGTTCGTCAGCACGTAGAGCTCGCCGTCGGCGTCCTCACCGAACCCGCGCAGGAACATGCCGAGGTTCTCCTGGCCGGTGATGTTCACCGTCCGGGTCTCCCACATGGCGTTCTGCTCGGCCGTCAGGTTCCCGGCGGACTGCGGCAGTTCTCCCTCAGCCCACCCCTCAGGAGGCGTGGCGACGAGGAGGGTGCCGTTGCCCACCGTCCGGCTGTCGCTCCAGTAGCCGAAGACGTAGCTGCCCTCGAGCTCCGGGACCGCGGTGCCGCGGTAGACGTTGCCGCCGACGACGACGATGCCGAGGTCACGGCCGCCCTCGAAGATAGGCCCGATCAGCGGCTCTCCCAGGTATCCGGTGACGTTGCAGGACTCAGGCGGCTCCGTGGGGTTGTCGGGGTCGAAGCAGTGCGTGCCCTCGCGGATGTTCCAGCCGTAGTTGCCTCCGGCATAGATGACGTCCACCTCCTCAAAGAGGTTCTGGCCCGCGTCCGCGACGAAGAGCGCGTTGTTGCCGCCGGAATCAAAGGACATGTAGGCCGGGTTCCGGAGCCCGTAGGCGTAGATCTCGGGCGGGACGGAATCGTAGGCGTAGGCGTCGAGGATCTCGGTCTGGTTCTCCGCGAACGGGTTGTCGTCGGGTATACCGTAGAGGCTGCCGGCAAACGTCGTCCACGTCGGCTCGGGCGGGTTCTCCGTCAGGTTGACGGCTGCATCATCGGTCTGGTTCCCCATAGGGGTCACGTTCTGCGGAGCCGTCACGTTCCCGTCGGTGACGTTGTCCACATCGATCCGGAGGATCTTGCCGTAGATCTTCGTGAGGTCCTGGCCGTTCCCGATACCGGTGGTATGGGCTATCCCGACGTCGTTCGCCCTTCCGGCATCGCCGAGCGCCACGTAGAGGTAACCGTCGGCGGGACCGAAGGCGATCGGGCCGCCGTTGTGGTTATGGTAGGGCTTGTCGATGTACATCAGCACCTTCTCGGAGGTCACGTTCACCCGGTTCGGGTCTTGTGGGTCGACCTCAAACTCGGAGATATGGTTCGTGCAGTTCCAGTCCTCGGCGGCTTCCTCGCGCAGGGGTGCGCTGTAGAACGCGTAGACCTTCCCGTTCTCCGAGAAGTTCGGGTGGAACGTAAAGCCGAGGAGGCCGCGCTCGTCGTAGGTCGGGCGGAGCTCGACCATCTCCTCCCGGAGGTCCAGGAACGGCTCGGGGAGCGTGGTCCCGTTCGCGTCGACGACGTTCACGACGCCGATCTGGTCCACGACGAAGATCCGCCCGGTCCCGTCGTCGGGGGCCGCGACCGCGAGGGGCGCGGTGAAGTTCCCGGCCACGAGTTCAAGGCCGATCTCGGCCGTAACATTCGAGACCGTCAGGTTCGTCAGGGGCGTGCCGTTCTCAAGTATCGCGGCGAGCGGAGATTCCGCGTTCGTGAGGTCCGTCGCGTTGCCGCTCATGTTCTCCATGCCTTCGATCGTCTGGTTTGAACTCTCGTTGATATCGCTGAGATTGCTCGATCCCACCACCTGTGCGCCCGCACCCACGACGAGTGCGAGGACCAGGAGGAGGGATGCTATGACAGGGGTAATGTTCGTCATGCAGGGCAGGACAGGGCAT
Organism: Methanoculleus caldifontis; assembly: GCF_032842345.1. Taxonomy (NCBI): domain Archaea; kingdom Methanobacteriati; phylum Methanobacteriota; class Methanomicrobia; order Methanomicrobiales; family Methanomicrobiaceae; genus Methanoculleus; species Methanoculleus caldifontis. The sequence goes on from NZ_WBKO01000002.1 coordinate 387,280, forward strand.
CCGGGTTGATAACAGTTGTGCCGGGATCGCCCACCCTCATGCTCACCCGTACTTCGGGCAGAGCGGGTCCCCGCCGTCGGGGTCGCCGCTCCTGACATAGGCCCGGACCCTGCACCCCGCCCCGCAGATCTCCTGCCGGCCGCAGGCGCTCGACGGACCTGGCGGGCACGCCCCGGCGGTCCGGAACGCCCTGAGTGCCGGGTTCTCCGGGTCGCTCCAGATCTCCGCAAACGCCCGGTCCCTGACGTTGCCCGCGAGAAACTCCGGGGACTGCGCGAACTGGCAGGGGTAGACGTTCCCGGAGGGGTCGATGTTCGCCACCCGCCTTCCGGCGCTGCACCCGCCCGTGCGGGCAAGGATCCGGTATGCCCGGTCGTAGGCCGGGTTGCCGTCCGCCTCGAGCCTTGCGAGCAGGTAGGCGCCGTCCTGTGGGGCGTCGACGGTCAGGAACTCCATGACCGCAGGATCGGTCCGGATGGTCTCACGGTAGATCCGGTCGAGCACCGCCTGCACCTCCGCGGGCCCGACCTGGAGATCGGCGTGGACGTCGCTTGCCCGCCCGCTCGGGACGAGCCAGTAGACGCAGAACCGGTGCACCCCGACCTCCCGGGCAAGCGCGATCAGACGCCCGAGCTCGCCGTGGTTCCTCTTCGTGACCGTGAACCGGACGCCGCACCGGAGGCCCGCGGCGATACAGTTCTCTAGCGCCTGCACCGAGCGGTCGAAACTCCCCGGTACGCCCCGGAACGGGTCGTGGGTCGCCGCCGTCGCGCCGTCGAGCGAGATCCCGGCATACCCGATCCCGACGTCCCGGAGCCTCCGGGCGACCTCGGGGGTGATCAGGGTCCCGTTGGTGCTCAGGGCCGTCCGGAGCCCGCGCTCGCGGGCGTGGGCCGCAAGGGTCCAGAAGTCCTCTCTGACCAGCGGCTCCCCGCCGGAGAGGAGGAGGAGCGGGACGCCCGCCCGGGCCAGGTCGTCGATGAGGGCCGTCGCCTCGTCCGTCGTCAGTTCGTCTTCCCGCTTCCGGCCGGGCCCGGACCTGAGGTAACAGTGGGTGCAGGCGAGGTTGCACCCGTTCGTCATGTTCCAGAAGACCACCGGGCCGGGCCGGCTCTCCGCAAGCGCAAGGGCGCTCTGCGGTGCCGCCCGGCCGCTGACCGGGGCTTCGCCGTGGATGAGGTACGTGAACCGTATCACAGGGATCCCTCCTGCATGAGGAGCGCCCGGCCGGGAGGCGCCCGCTTCAACTCCCGGGTGCTGACGAGGACCGCGTAGTCGTCAAGACCCGTCGCCCCTGAGAGCCGGGCGATATCCCGGTCGACCTCCTCGCGGCGCCGGCCGTGCAGGACGACGAAGAGGTTGTACTCCCACCTGCCGGGGGCGACGGCACGCTCGTAGCAGTGCGTCACCTCCGAAAACCGGGCCATGACCTCCGCCGCCCGCGCCACGTCGCCGGGCGGCACCCGCCACGCGACCATCGCGTTGACCCGGATCCCGGCCTTCCGGTGGTCGATACGGACGGCGAACCGCCGGACGACGCCCTGCGAGAGGAGGTCGCGGGTCCGGGCGATCACCTCAGTCTCCGTCATACCGAGTTCCTCCGCGATCGCCCGGTAGGGTTCGTCGACCAGGGGGACGCCGTCCTGGAGCCTGAGGAGGAGCGAACGGTCGGAACCGTTCATAAGCCGTCCCCTCCGTCTGGAGCGAAACGGAACCGGACGCCGATCTTGAACCGCCGCACCGAGGGCAGGTTCAGGAGGTCGTGCGGGGAGACGCCGGTCCGGACGGCGATCTCTTCCACCTTCCGGTGCAGGGCGGCCTCGTCGCGGGCCGCGAGCGTGAACCAGAGGTTGTAGTCGTGGTCTCTGAGGTAGTTGTGCGAGACGCCGGGCTCCCGGTTGATCGCCGACGCGAGTTCGTCCACCCGGTCCGGCGGCACCCGCATGCCGATGAGCGTGGAGGCGGCGAGGCCGAGCCGTGCCGACTCGACGACCGGGGATATGCTCCGGATGATCCCCTCGCCGGTGAGCCGGCGCACCCGCCGGAGCACCTCGGCCTCCGGTATCCCGATGCGGTCCCCGATCTCCCGCCACGGCCGCGACGCCAGGGGAAAGTCGTCCTGCAGCACCTCAAGGAGCCGTCTGTCCAGAGGGTCCAGGCAGCAGTCGGTCATGCTTCACCCCCCCCCGCCCGGCAGGTAAGGGCAGCCGGGGTCCTCCGCGAGGATATCCCCGGCCGCCCCCCATGAGCGGACCGGCACCCCGCAGGCGTCGTCCCGCCGCCGCCTGACCCCGTAGGCACGTGCGCGACACCCGCCGCAGGCCCGGCGGTACTCGCACTCCCCGCACTTCCCTCCCAGGCGGTCGGGGTCGCGGAGCGCGGCAAAGACGGGGGAGCCGTGCCAGATCTCGCCGAAGGGCGTCTCGCGGACGTTGCCGACCGCGACGGGGAGGTACGGGCAGGGCGTCACGTCCCCGGCCGGGGTGATCCGGCAGTAGGCCGTGCCGGCGATGCACCCCCTGCCCCACCCGCCGGTATCGAGCCCCATCCCTGCGGCAACCCGGACGAACTGCGGGGCGCAGGTCGGCCGGACCGAGAGCCCCGGTTCCCCGGCGTGCGCGAGGATGCGCCCGATCGCCGCCTCGCAGGCTTCCGGCGGGATGCCGGCGAGGTCTTCCGCCCGGCCCGTCGGGACCAGGAAGAAGAACTGGTAGTCGAAGACGCCGAGATCCTTCCCGAACGCGACGATCCCGTCGACCTCGGCGGCGCCGGCCCCGCCGATCGAGGCGTTGATCTGGACGGGGATGCCCACCCCCCGGAGAGCGCGGATGCCGTCGACCGCCCGCTCCCATGCACCGTCGACGCCCCGGAAAGCGTCGTGGACGGCCGGGTCCGTCGAGTCGATGCTGACCGCCACCCTCCCGATGCCGGCCTCCCGGATCCGGGCCGCGGCCGCGTCGTCGATCAGGACGCCGCTCGTCCCCATCGCGACCCGGAGCCCGCGACCGGCGGCGTGGGCGGCGAGGTCGAAGATATCGGGCCGGAGGAGGGGCTCACCGCCGCTGAGGACAAGGATCGGCCTCCCGAGGGCGGCTATCCCATCGATCAGGGCCTTCCCTTCGCCGGTATCGAGTTCGCCGGGCGACCCGTGTTCGTCCGCGTCGATGGAGCAGTGGGCGCAGGCGAGGGTACACCGCGACGTGACGTTCCAGGAGACGATGCGCGGCCCGTTCCCGGCGTTCAGGTCCCCGCTCATCCCCGCCACTCCCGCCGGTATCGGCACCGGAACATTCCATCAGACATCGGGTATCCCATCGCGACCGGGGTATAAATATCTGATCCGCCCCTGCTCCGCCATCACCCCACGATGAAGTCGCCGTTCATGAAAGGATGGGCGTCGCACTGGAAGTAGTAGGTCCCCGGCAATGAAGGTGCTATGAAGGTGTAGACGGTCTCGGCAGGCCCCGTGATGAACTCGCCCATGAAGAACCGTTCCGACCGGAGTGAACTGTCGTAAACCGCGAGGTTGTGGGGGATGCCCTGGTCCTCGTTCCTGAAGAAGACCGTCACGACGGCTCCTGCCGGGACCGTGATGGCCTCCGTATCGAACGCGAAATCCGCTGCAGTGAGATTCATCACGGCGGCATCGTCCCCGACGGTGACGTTCACCGTCTCAAAGACGAGCGGGACGAGCGGCGTCCCGTCGTCGTTGACGAGCTGCACCGAGAGGTTGTGCTCGCCCGGCGTCACGTTCTCCCAGGTGTGGGTGGTGTTCGTGGAGGCGGCGTACCAGCCGGTCTCCGGGACGGCGGGAGCGCTCGCGTTCGCCGGGACCGGGGCGTCCAGGTAGTAGTGCAGCAGGCCCCCGCCCGGAGCGTCCGGCTCTCCGGGGGGCTCGACGAGGGTGAAGTTGGTCAGGTTCACCCGGACGGTCACGTTCCCGGCCAGAATCGCCCCCTCGGTGGGCTCGACGATGGAGACCCGCGGTCCGGCGGTCGCGTTCTCCGCACCCTCCTCCTGGGCGGCCGCCCCGGCGGAGAGGGCCGCACACCCCACCACCAGGGTGAGGATCAGAAGACCCAATACTCTCTTCATGCGGGCCCGGGGACCGGAGACACGATATATCTTTGGGCTGTCCCGGTGCGTCCGGGAGACGACCGGCAGGGACCGGGCTGCCGGGGGTCCTCCGACAGATACTTATGACTGCACCGCAGGTCAGTCCCCCATGACCATGGAGAGCAACAGGATCTCATACCACGACTCGGTGAGGACCGTCTACGAGCGGCTCAGGAGAGACGGCATGTCCAACGTCTGGGACCGTTACGAGGCGCAGGGCCTCGGGAAAGACCCCGACAAGCGGTGCGGCTACTGCCAGGCTGGAGCACGATGCGACTTCTGCTCGAACGGCCCCTGCCGGGCGGACGCCTCCCGGAACCACCGGGGCGTCTGCGGGATCAACGCCGACGGCATGGCGATGCGGATGATGCTTCTTCGAAACGTCATGGGCGCGTCGAACTACCACTTCCACGCAGCGCAGGCGGTCCGCACCCTCCGGGCGACCGCGGAGGGGAAGACCCCGTTCTCGATCGCGGAGCCGGAGAAACTCCGGTCGTTTGCGGGACGGCTCGGCATCGAGACCGGCGGAAGCGACGCCGAGGTCGCGCTCCGGCTCTGCGACTTCGTGGAGGAGGACTTCCACCGGTTCACCCACGAGCCGAGCCGGATCGTGGAGCGGCTCGCTCCCCCTGAGCGGAAAGAGGCCTGGAAACGGCTCAAACTCTTCCCCGGCGGGATCTACGGGGAGACGATCGTCGATACGGCCTCGACCCTCACGAACGTCGACGGCTGGTTCGCGAGCCACGCCATGCGGGCGATGCGCCTCGGCGTCGCGATGGCCTACCAGAGCCAGATCGTCCTCGAATATATCCAGGACATCCTCTACGGCATCCCCCGCCCGCACCCGATGCGGGTCGACCTTGGGGTGCTCGACCCCGACTACGTCAACATCCTCCCGAACGGCCACGAACCCTTCCTCGGGTTTGCCCTCATCGACCTCGCCCGCACCGGCGAGTGGCAGCAGAAGGCGAAGGATGCGGGGGCGAAGGGCCTCCGGATCATCGCGAACATCGAGACCGGGCAGGAGCTGATCCAGCGGAGGGAGATGGACGAGGTCTTCTACGGCTACACGGGGAACTGGATCATGCAGGAGGCGGTCCTCGCCACCGGGGCGGTGGACGTCTTTGCCGCCGACATGAACTGCTCCCTCCCGCTCGACCCCATCTACGCCGAGAAGTACCACTTCAAGCTGATCCCGGTGAGCGAGGTCGTGGTCTTCGAGGGCGGAACGGACCGGCTCGAGTACGTCCCCGAGGAGGCAAAGGAGCAGGCGGCGACTCTCCTCCGGATGGGGGTCGAGAACTTCAAGGAGCGGCACAACACGATCGAACCGATCCGGGGCCTTCCCGTGCGGGAGGCGGTCGTCGGCTTTGCTCCCGAGAGCATCGTCGATGCGCTCGGCGGGAGCCTCGACCCGCTGCTCGGTGCTATCAAGGACGGGACGATCCGGGGAATCGTGGGGCTCGTCTCCTGCACCACGCTGCGTGATTCCGGGCAGGACGTCCACACCGTTGCGGTCGCGGAGAACCTGATCGCCCGCGACGTCCTGGTGCTCGGGATGGGCTGCGGGGTCGCGGGCCTCCAGGTCGCCGGGCTCTGCTCCCCGGAGGCGAAGGAGAAGGCCGGGCCGGGGCTGAAAGGCCTCTGCACGGCGCTCGGTGTTCCGCCGGTGCTCGGTTTCGGGACCTGCACCGATACCGGCAGGTGCGCCGACCTCCTCCTCTCGGTCTCCGAAGCCCTCGGCGGCGTCCCCCTCCCCGACCTCCCGGTCGCCGTCGCGGCTCCTGAGTACATGGAGCAGAAGGCGACGATCGACGCTCTGTTTGCGCTCGCGCTCGGCCTCTACACCTACGTCAACCCGATCCCGACCGTGACCGGGGGGCCGGACCTGGTGAAACTCCTCACCGAGGACCTGCCCGGCATCACGGGCGGGGTGCTCCACGTCGAAACGGACGCAAAGGCGGCGACGGACGGGATCCTCGCGCACATCGAGGGGAAGCGGGCAAAACTGGGGCTCTAAAATCTCACATCCCCTTTTATCAGAGACCCGGCGCGGAACGGAAAGCCTTTAAAGCCCGGCAGCCAAGGGAGACATAAATGGGCTCCTCACACCGCACGGGAGCGGACTTTCTCCTGATCAACCTCCTCCTCCTCGTCCTCACCCAGCCCGGCGCACTCGTCCTGGCCGGGTTCGATCCGCCGTTCGGCCTCGCGGTGAGCGCCACCACCTGGATGGCCGCGTTCGTCGGCGTCTCCCCCCTCGCCGTCCTCTACATCCTCATCAAAAGCGAGTCCCTCGGCAGGCGGTTCCTCCCGGCAGCGGCGGCGTACATCGTCCTGATACTCGCCGTCGCCTACGCGTCCTACCTCATGCAGCAGCCCCTCTTTGAGGGGTTCAGGGCGCCGGGCTACGAGCAGTCATTTCCCATCTTCCTTGCCGCCTCCGTCCTGACCGCCGTCATCTCGTTGACGCTTCTCCCGGTCGGCCTCCTCGCCTACGCGGGAGACCCCGAAAACCTCCCCCTGCTCGCCGTGAATCTCGCGCTCCTCGCGGCGGCCGTGCTCCTCTGGCGCCTGCGCTCGCGGGGCGAAGGACCCTACAGGGAGCCCTGAACGGGTGTACCTCGCAGGGTGACACCACGCATTTCCCCTCCTGAAAGACCGTTACGTGGAGGAGGGCCGCAGACCGGCCCCGGCCTCCGCCGGGCCGTCGATGCAGTCGGCGTTCGCGATCATCCGGTTGACGAACTGCCGCTGGACGCAGGAGATGAACGGCAGGGTGATCACGACGGCGTTACGGACCCCGTCTTCGCGGTAGACGATCATGCAGACCCGGTCGTCGGCGATGAAGATGTACTCGAGCAGGAACGCCGACCCGTCCACCGGGATCGGCCCGCAGTAGAGCTTCTCAAAGATGTTCTCCTGGAAGAAGGTGCAGAACGGCTTCGGGACGTAGAGGGAGGCATCTCCGAGCGGCTTTCGGATCCCGCGCTTGCCGTTCGGGAGGAGGACGCTCACGGGGTGCTCCCGCGACGCACCGGCGATCAGCCGGGCGAACTCGCCGATCTCCCGGTAGTCCAGGCAGACGACCGCGAGGTCGCGGGTGACGCCGCTGGCGAGCGACTCCACGTGGCGCCGGATGCTCCACTCGCCCTGCACGTACCAGATCGGCGAGTTCTTCGACCGGGCGTCGAGCGAGAGGGCGTCGAGCGCCTGCACCGCCGCCGTCGCCGCGGCATCGGCGGCGGTCTTTAAGTGGTGGATGACGACGGCGGGCTCGGCGGGGATGTAGATGTGGGGGTTCCCGCGCCGGACGGTGATGAAACCCCTGCCGGCAAGCCCTTCGGCGATGTCGTAGACCCGCGGCCGGGGAACCCCGCTCGCCTCGTGTACCTGGCGGGCGCTCCCCTCCCCGATCCCCACAAGGGCCGCGTAGACCCGGGCCTCGTACTCCGTCAGCCCGAGCGTCATCAGGTTCCGGATCATCTCGTCCATTGTTGTTACTATGATAGTTACACGAGAGTTAAACCTTCGTGAGTCCCATCTGCTCTGAAGGATTCCGGTGAGACCATGCGGCTCAATAGCATCCTGAACCGCCTGCTGCGGCTTATCGGCCGGGAAGGCCGGGACCGTTCCGGGGCAGGCTCCGACGACGCCTGCTCCCTCCTCATCGACCTCTTCGCCGGGGATAGCGGCGAGGCGGGACCGGGAGGAACGGTATCGGTGGAGGCGATCCGTGCGGCCTGCCGCCGGATGCAGGGCGCGAAGACGAAGGATGAACTCCTCCATATCATCGCCGACGAAGTGGCGGCGTTCGACCTGCACGACCTCGAGCAGATGAACGCCCGGTTCGAGCGGAAGGCCGCCCACCTCCCGGAGGGATACCGCGACCGTCTCCTCGCAAGCGTCAGGGAGGAGATCTTCGCGGCGCACCACCGGCTGGTCCTTCTCTCGCGCAACGGGGGCGGCTCCGACGAGCCCCCGGACCCGGCGCTCGGCGCCTACTGCTCGATGGTGGCGGAGGCCTGCGCCGCAAAGGCGCGGGAGAAGGACCCGAAATATCTCTACCTGAAGTACCTCCTCTCCGCGTTCACCATCTTCATCCTCGAGGAGCCCGCCCACCCGGTCGGCACCCCCTTCCCCGGCGGCCAGATCGTCGACGAGTGGGAGGGGACCTACCTCTGCCCGGTCAGGGATAAGGCCGACGACGTTCCTTTTGCCCTCTGCCCCTTCTGCCCCGCGGTCCAGAGCGACGAGCCGACCTACCCGGAGATGCGGGCCCGCCGCGAGGAGCGGAGGCGGCGCGAGAACCTCGCGAATTACTGGACGAATTATAAGGGATGAACACCATGAGCGTAACTGGAGATGAATGCAATGAAGATTGTTGACGTAGCAGAGGAGCCGATCGGCGAGAACCCGCACCACGTCGACGCCCGGAAGGTCTACGACACCGAGCACGCGACGGCGGTGGTGATCACCCTCGCCCCCGGAGAGTCATTGAAGAAGCACATCACCCCGGTGGACGTCTTCTTCTACGTCCTTGAAGGGACCGGGATCGTCGAGATCGGCGACGAACGCGCCGAGGTCTGGAAGGACCACCTGGTCGAGAGCCCGGCGAAGATCCCGCACCGCTGGACGAACGAGAGCGATCAAACCTTCAAGGTGCTCGTGGTGAAGGTCCCGCGTCCGACGACCGAGACGAGACTGCTGTAAGCGTGGAATGGCCATCGAGTCGGTCCCGATGGTACAGGCCCCATCTACGATCTTATGGCGTCCGGTACCCGGGCCGACGTCTCCGTCATCGTTGCCGCCGGTCCTGGGAAATGCTGCCTCTGCGGCCGGTGCATGGAGGTCTGCCCGGCGGACGGGGCGCCGGCGTGTGGAAAGAAGAGAAGAGTATATGCGAAGGGCATCAGAATAAAAGAAGAGGTTGGCAAACAATGGCTAAAGAGAATCGTGCAGAGTTACAGGGGAAGGTCCTCCGGCTGGCGGACCTCGTCGCCTACCAGGACGGGACCGTGGCAAGCAGGATGATCATCAACAACCGGTCGGGGAGCATCACCCTCTTCTCGTTCGACGAGGACGAGGGGCTCTCGGAACATACCGCGCCCTACGATGCGGTCGTGACGATCCTCGACGGCGAGTGCGAGGTCTGGGTCGCGGGCGAGACATCCCGGATGCGCGAGGGCGAGACGATCATCTTCCCGGCGAACGTCCCCCACGCCCTCTCGGCCATAACCCGGTTCAAGATGTCGCTCACGATGATACGGGAGTGAAGTTCATGACGAACGAGAAGGAAGGCGACTACTGCACCATATGCGGCGGGGTCCGGCCGGACGCGATCAAGATCCGGACGGTCCTCGTGGACGGGAAGGAGACCGGCATCAACCAGCTCGACCTCATCGTCTCCGGCGTGCGGGACCTGAACCTCAAGGATGACGCCGCCGCCCGCGAAGAACTCCTCAAAAGGGCCGGGGCGTTCAACTTCATCCCGACAAAGAAGCGGGAAGCCTACGCCGATGCCCTGATGAAGGAATATAAGGCAGCTTTGAAGTGAGCTCCCGGCAGAAGAGCGACGAGCGCGGGTTGCTTCCTCCCTCTGCCCGGCACAACGGCCGGCAAGAGCGCAGGGCACCCCTTGTCAGTGCACCTCTCCCGGAACCCTTTTTTACCGGCACGTATCCCTGCCGGCCGGCAGGATGCGGGAATACCAGAGAGAGCGGCAAAAAAAAGAAATTTAGGCGCTGATAGCGGCAAGTCTGCCGTCATCGCGCATGAAGATCCAGTAGCCCTCGGTCGGGAAGAGGTTCTGGTCTTCACCCTGTTCGCCCGTCTGGTTGTTGATGAGCGCCGGGTGGTAGTTCTGGTTCTCCGCGTCGAAGCCGATGACGGAGACCCAGTTATCCTCCACCGACTTGAGCGTCTCATCCGCAGTTCGCGGGGTCAGGTCGGAGTAGCCGATGGCGTTCCATCCCGGGCTGAGCGTCTTCGATGCAGGTGACCTCATCGGATTGGTGCTGAGGTTCAGCTGCAGGGTCAGATCCTCGGTCGAATAGACCCAGTAGCCCTCAAGGACCTGCAGGGTCGTGTTCGCGCCCACAGGAGTGAAGCCGGTCGCCGGGGCAAAGGTGTAGACCGATCGCCCACCGGTGTCGACATCGCCAAAGACTGCCTCCACGGTGTTGTTACCAACAGAGAGCTGTCTCGGGATGGAGACGAAGTTCCAGCCGCCATACAGTTCGAGGTCTACAGTCTCCTCGGCCGGCGGGGCCGGCGGCAGCGTCGGCATCGGCGTCACGTTCGCCGTCGGAGTCGGAGTCGGCGTCACGTTCTCGTCCGGAGTCGGAGTCGGCGTCACGTTCTCGTCCGGAGTCGGAGTCGGCGTCACGTTCTCGTCCGGAGTCGGAGTCGGCGTCACGTTCTCGTCCGGAGTCGGGGTCGGTGTCACGTTCTCGTCCGGGGTCGGAGTCGGTGTCACGTTCTCGTCGGGCGTCGGAGTCGGTGTCACGTTCTCGTCGGGCGTCGGAATCGGTGTCACGTTCTCGTCGGGCGTCGGAGTCGGTGTCACGTTCTCGTCGGGTGTTGGAGTCGGGGTCGGGATCTGGGTGCCCGGTGGGACCAGGACACCGCCGATCACGTAGACGATGATGTTGTTCGTGATCTGGATCTGAGTCACGACGATGATGTTGTTGATGACCAGCTGGCCGCTGTCGGTGAGCGTGACGTTGACGTCCGTTCCCTCAACGGTCGGCAGTGAGATCTGGCCGTTTTCCGAGTTCTCGCACAGTGCCACAAGATCTGCGATCGTGTAGCTGCTCAGGATGATGTGGTAGCCGATGATGGTGTTCAGGAGCTCCGTGTCGTTCTGGATTGTCGAGAGCGTCTCATTGCCCAATCCCTCAAATGCCTCATTGGTCGGAGCGCATATGGCGTAGCTCATGTTCTCATCGAGTTCCTCGTCAATTGTGGAGTTGTTCAGAACCATGATGAACGTCGTCAGGTTCTCCTCGCCTTCGAGCCCTTCGATGATCTGATCGGTGATATTCACCGCCGGCGTTGGAGTCGGCGTGACGTTCTCGTCCGGCGTCGGCATCGGGGTCACATTTTCGTCCGGTGTCGGCATCGGGGTCACGTTCTCATCCGGAGTCGGCATCGGCGTGACGTTCTCATCCGGAGTCGGCATCGGCGTGACGTTCTCATCCGGTGTCGGCATCGGCGTGACGTTCTCATCCGGTGTCGGCATCGGCGTGACGTTCTCATCCGGTGTCGGCATCGGCGTGACATTCTCGTCCGGCGTCGGCATCGGTGTGACGTTTTCGTCCGGAGTCGGCATCGGGGTCACATTCTCGTCAGGCAGCCCTCCGGTGACATTGAAGGCCTGCTGGACGGGTGTCCCGTTCACCAGAACCGGGACGTCGGGACCCGGGAACTCATGGACGCCCTGCTCGCCCGCATCGATGTGGAGCATGGCATAGAGCACCGGCGTGGCGTTCTCCGTCTCGATCTCGACGGTCACGTTCTCGTTCACGCCCTCAGTGATCTGGCTGTAACCGATGATCGGTCCGGGTGTCCCGTTCAGGTCGGCGTGAATATCCGCCCAACCCGTCTGGTTCATCACGGCACGCTCAACGATCACCGTGTCGTTCTCGATCGGCTGGTCGGAGACGTTGACGGACGGCGTGACGTTCTCGTCCGGTGTCGGCATCGGCGTCACGTTCTCGTCCGGTGTCGGCATCGGGGTCACATTCTCGTCCGGTGTCGGCATCGGCGTGACGTTCTCGTCCGGTGTCGGCATCGGCGTCACGTTTTCGTCCGGAGTCGGCATCGGGGTCACATTCTCGTCAGGCAGCCCTCCGGTGACATTGAAGGCCTGCTGGACGGGTGTCCCGTTCACCAGAACCGGGACGTCGGGACCCGGGAACTCATGGACGCCCTGCTCGCCCGCATCGATGTGGAGCATGGCATAGAGCACCGGCGTGGCGTTCTCCGTCTCGATCTCGACGGTCACGTTCTCGTTCACGCCCTCAGTGATCTGGCTGTAACCGATGATCGGTCCGGGTGTCCCGTTCAGGTCGGCGTGAATATCCGCCCAACCCGTCTGGTTCATCACGGCGCGCTCAACGATCACCGTGTCGTTCTCGATCGGCTGGTCGGAGACGTTGACGGACGGCGTCATGTTCTCGTCCGGCGTCGGCATCGGCGTGACGTTCTCGTCCGGTGTCGGCATCGGCGTGACGTTCTCATCCGGCGTCGGCATCGGCGTGACATTCTCGTCCGGTGTCGGCATCGGCGTGACATTCTCATCCGGCGTCGGCATCGGTGTGACGTTCTCGTCCGGCGTCGGCATCGGTGTGACGTTCTCGTCCGGTGTCGGCATCGGAGTCACTCCGGTGACGTTCACGAGAACGGTCAGCGTGTACGAGGCGTTCTCGATGGTGTGAGGCGGCGGCCCATAGGAGTAGGTCACGTTGTCGCCGTCGGTCACATTCGCCAGCGCGGGTCCGATCGTCGCCCGCTCGCCGTTCACCCAGTAGGTCCAGGCGTACGGCGTCTGGTTTATCATCTCGTTCTCGATGTCAGTGATCGATACAATGCTGAGATTCCCCTGGTCGGGAGGCAATCCCTCGGCGACCTGGTACTCGAACGCTCCAAGCATCGAGGCCGCATCAAGTGCTCCAAGCACCGTCGTCTGCGGGATCTCGTAGGTCTCGGTACTGTTTACAGGTGTAATGTTCACTATCTCATCAGGGTTCAGTAAGACAGGCCCTCCTCCAATCGAGACCGCCATGCTTGCGGCAGAGATCGACAGGAGCAGAACAATGCACAGACCGAACAGTAAAGGTCGTTTCATACATATCCCCCCTTGCGGGCAAGAGAATAATCGATGTTATATAAAAATATTGCTATAATTTTTATTTGTCGCCAAATGAAGCAAATAAGGACGTTAAACTCGAGTTTGTGCTCTGAGAAGTACCCCCTGCCCTTCACCGCAAACACCATCATCCGATTCCGGAGAACTGGCCCTTACCGGCCGGGCTCGATCCGAAACCGGTATCCGGCAGGAAGCATCAGGTGACAGAGACGGACTCCCGACAGAAGAGATTCAGCCGTGAAAAAAAGCAGGGTTTAGTCCCGGATCAATGTCCGGCGGCCACCCGGACGATGCCGGGGGCCGGCGGTGTTGGAGCCGCCCGCCCCGGCATGAATCCGCCCGCAACTGCACAAGCGTGGGTCTGTCCTCTGCTCAAATCGGGACTCCCATCACCGGAGTCGCAGGCTCCTGACCTGGAGCAGCAGGCTCCTGTACTGGAGTAGCGGGCTCCTGTATCGGAGTCGCAGGCTCCTCTACTGGAGTAGCGGGCTCTTGCGGAGTAACGACCCCATCTGCCGTCTGGTTCTCCACTGCCGTCAGGTTCAGGCCGGGCGGCACCAGCACCTGGTCGATGATGTGGATCACGCCGTTGGTCGCATAGATGTCAGCCCGGGTGACGGTAGCGTTCTCGATCATGAGCGTCTCATTGTCTTCCATGGTCACGTTCAGGCTCTCGCCGGAGAGCGTGTCGAGTGCCGTCATGTTCTCTTCCTCCTCGCCACCGCCCAGAAGCCCGCCGAAGATATCCAGGATCCCGCCGTTCTCCTCTTCACCGGTCTCGTTCTGGGTCATGTTGGTGAGGTTCTCTGCGGTGTACTCACCGTCGACAACGTGGTACTGAAGGAGCATCGTCAGGTTCTCGGTGTCGGTCGCAAGCTGGTTGAAGGTATCGGTGCCGAGTGCATCGAACGCCTCGTTGCTCGGAGCAAAGACCGTGTAAGGCCCGGCGGTGTTCAACGTATCATAGAGATCCGCTACGATGATCGCCTCGTACAGCCTCGTCAGGTTCTGGTCCTGCGCGATGTACGCGGCAATCGTCATGTTTGCGGTCTGCGGTCCCATCTGTCCGGTCTCGCCTGCTGGCGTTACCGTCTCATTCCCGTCCCCCACCACTGCTGCCGTCACGGCGAACGGCATCGCGAGAAGGACGAGGATGCATGCGCATAGAACTGTCCATCGTCTCATATTCCATCCCCCCTAGGGAGGGGATAGAGATATCAACAAAAATATATAAACATTCTTATAAAAAAGCAAAGCCGCCGGATTGCAGAAAAAGTGCCGCATACGGCATATCCGGCCGGGAAACCATGACGGAGGCAGACCCCGGTCCGGGTGTACCTCGATCGTGCGCGGACCGGAGACCGCGCTCCGGCAGCCCCGGTGCGGGGAGGATCCGGCTTACAGCCGGATCAGCACGGCCTTCTCCTCCGTATACTCCAGAAGTGCCCGGCTCCCGTTCTCCCTGCCGATGCCGCTCTCCTTCGTCCCCCCGAACGGCACCTCGGGCGGGATCCGCAGGTGCTGGTTGACCCAGACGATCCCCGCCTCGAGTTCCTCCGTCGCCCTCGCGATCACCTCCGCGTTCCGGGTCCAGACCGACGCACCGAGGCCGTAGCGACTGTTGTTCGCGAGATCGAGCGCCTCATCGAGCCCGGAGATGGTTGCCATCGGCAGCACCGGGCCGAAGACCTCCTCCGAGAAGAGGACCGAGTCGTGCGGGACCCCGGCGATCAGCGTCGGCAGGAAGAAGAGGCCGCGCCCGTATTCTTCTCCTTCAGGGGTCCGCCCGCCCGCGACGATCTCCCCCTCGTCGCGCTCGCGGGCGGCATCGACCAGACCTGTGACACGCGCAAAACCCGCACGGTTGTTCAGCGGCCCCATCCCGACGCCGCGGTCCATGCCGTTCCCGACCACGATCGCCTCGACCCTCGACTTCAGGCGGCGGACGAACTCGTCCGCGATCGAGTCGTAGACGTAGAGCCTCTTGACCGCCGTGCAGACCTGGCCGCAGTTGTAGAACCGCCCCCTGATGACCCCCTCGACGGCCGCCGGGATATCGGCGTCGTCACAGACGATCATCGGGTCGCTCCCCCCGAGCTCCAGCGTCAGCCGCTTGAGCGAGGGGGCGGCGTCCAGGGCGACCTGCCGGCCGGTCCCGGCCTCGCCCGTGAACGAGACCTTCCGGATGCCCGGGTTCCTCGCGATCTCCCGGCCGACCGTCTCCCCCGGCCCGGTGACGACGTTTAAGACCCCCGGCGGGAGCCCGGCACCCTCCAGGATCTCCGCGAGACGGATACAGGTCAGCGGGGCCGTCGTCGCGGGTTTCAGGACGATGGTGTTCCCCGCCGCGAGAGCCGCCCCGACCTTCCAGCCCATGATGATCGCCGGCATGTTCCAGGGGATGATCGCGCCGCAGATGCCGAGCGGGCGCCTCCGGACGATCGTGTGGCCGTAGCCCCGGAGGTCCAGGTACTCTCCCCGCTCCCCGGCAGAGAGGGCGTAGTAGTACTCGAGGATGTTTGCAAACCCGTTGATCTCGTCGACCGCCTCGCGGATGGGCTTGCCCTGCTCGGCGGTCAGGAGCGTCCCGAGCTCGGTGTTCCTGCGGCGCACCTCTTCGGCGGCAAAGAAGAGGACCTTCGCCCGGTCCCTCGGGTTCTTTGCGGACCAGTCCCCGAACGCCTCCCCGGCAGCCTGCACGGCGGCCCTGACATCGTCCTCGCCGCCGAGCGGCGCTTCCCCGACGACCTCTCCCGTCGCCGGGTTATGCACCGGAAAGACCCTGCCGGAGACCGCGTCGCGCCCTTCACCGTTGATCAGCATCTTCATGCGTTGATCCTATGGACGAAGAGGGTTATATGCGCTCGGTCAGCCGGGGTGCCTGCACCGGCACCTGCCGATGGGAACGGCTATCGCCGCCGCTATCCCGGCAAGCAGGAGAAACGCAGGCAAAAAACCGGAGTATCCTGCAACCAGGCCCGCGAGGGCCGAGAGGAATGTGAACCCGGCATACGAAGCCGTATTGAAGAGCCCGACCATCACGCCCTGCTCAAGCCTCGTCTCAGCAAGGAACGCGAGCGCCGCGACCATCACCATCCCCGCAAGGGCGCCGATGACGGGGAAGGCGTAGGGGGTGACGTAGCCCGCCACGACCGCCGCTCCCATGAGGAGCGAGGAGACCCGGATGGTGGGGATGGGGCGGAGGTTGAACCGGGGCGCCACGAGCACGACGACGATGGTCGCGATATTGACTGTCGCGAGCTGAAGCGCGAGCAGCGAGGGGTCGCCGCCGGTGTATTCGGGGTAAACGGCAGCTATCGCCCCGGTCATCCCTATGAGGACGACCGTCGCAGCAAAGAGCCAGAAGTAGTCCCTGACGATCAGGGGAAGGTCGGCCCTCGCAAACCCCGCGTGATCGCCCTCCCGGAAGGCGACGCTCATCACCGCCGCAGGGACGGCGAGCACCGTGAAGAAGGCGATTCCCGCGAGATGGCTCTCGAGGACCGCGTCGAGCCAGCCCGTGAGAAGGAGCCCCATGACCAGGCCGATGTTCAGGGCCGCCATGAAGTAGCCGCTCAGCCTCGCCGACGATGCGTGCGAGTTCGTCCACGCAAGCGCCGCCGAAAGGAAGAGCCCGGCCCCGATCCCCTCGATCACGCGAAAGGCGAGGAGCGGCAGGCCTGAGGGGAAAAGGAAGATGAGGACCCCGCTCGCAAGGGTCAACAGAAGGCCGGCACGAACGAGCGGGACGCGGCCGATACGGTCGCTTGCTATTCCCGCGGGGAGCACCGTGATGAACGCGCCCAAAAAGTATGCGGAGTAGACTGCACCCTGAACGGCCGCCCCCTCGCCGAAATCGGGGAGCACCGGGACGACGGCGTTTGAGAGCGCCATCACCACGAATACTCCCAGGAGGACCGTCAGTTTCTGCAGCATCTAGATCATGCGGTAGGTCTCGAGGTTCAGGGGGGAGTGGGTCTCGATGCGGTGCCGCTTGTAGATCGAGCTCGCAAGGTCGATCGTCTTGTTCTCGTCGCCGTGGATGGTGAAGATCTTCTCCGGGCGCGGCTGGAGGTGAGCGACGTAGCTCATCAGCTGCTTCCGATCAGAATGGCCGGAGAACCCGTCGCTCGTCGCGATCTCAAGGTTGATCACGATCGTCTCGCGCCAGCCGAGCGGGATCTCGCGCCATCCCTTCTGGATACGCCGGCCGAGCGTCCCTTCCGCCTGGTAGCCGACGAAAACGAGCGCGTTGCGCTCGTCGGGGCCGAGGGCCTTGAGGTACTCCATCACCGGCCCGCCGTTCAGCATACCGCTCGTCGTGATGATGACGCAGGGGTCGCCCGAGATCACCTTCTCGCGGAGGTCCGGCGAGTCCACCTGGACGAACGCCTCGGAGAGGAAGGGGTTCAAGCCCTCGCGGAAGATCTGGTTCCGGAGATCGCTGTTGAGATACTCCGGGTAGGTCGTGTGAATCGCCGTCGCTTCCTTGATCATGCCGTCGAGGTAGATCTTCACCGGCGGGATCTTCTGCCGGCGGATACCCTCCTCGAGGGCGAGCATGACCTCCTGCGACCGGCCGACGGAGAACGCGGGGATGATCACCTTGCCGCCGCGCTGGATCGTCGCCGAGACCGTCTCGTAGAGTTTATCCTCGGCGTCTTTCCTCTGGGGCTGCATGTCGTTCGACCCGCCGTAGGTGCTCTCCATGAAGAGCGCCTCAAGGCGCGGGAAGGACGATACCGCGGGAGAGAAGAGCCTCGTCTTCTGGTAGTTGAAGTCCCCGGTGAACGCGATGTTGTAGAGCCCTTCCCCGATGTGGAAGTGCGCGATGGCCGACCCGAGGATATGCCCCGCGTTGTGGAAGGTGAGTTTGACGTCGGGAGCGATATCGGTCACGCTGCCGTAATTGAGCGTGATGGAGTGCTTCATGTAGGCCTTCACCTCGTTTGAGGTGTAGGGGATCTTGTCCGTCTCCTTCCGGACGACGTCCAGGTAGTCGAGCTGGAGCATCGCCGAGAGGTCTCTCGTCGGGGGAGTCGAGTAGACAGGCCCATCGTAGCCGTACTTGAAGAGGAGCGGGACGAGAGCGCAGTGATCGAGGTGCGCGTGGGTGAGCACCACCGCGTCGAGCGAGTCGAGAGGATAGATCTCGGGCACGTAGAGGTAGGGCGTCCCGTTCGTGGTGCTGCCCGGTTTCTCCCCGCAGTCCAGCAGGATCTTGCTCTCCGGTGTCGAGATCAGGAACGCAGCACGGCCGACCTCCCGGCAGCAGCCGAGCGTCGTGACCCGCAGCCACTGGTCTTTGCTCGTGACCTCCCGGTGGATGCGGCGGCCGATCGTCCGCAGGAACGCTTTGCGCTCGTCCTTCACCGACCGGAGGTAGGTGCGGACCTGCTTCACCGTCGAACTCTCGATGGGCGGCGTCCGGACTACTTTCGGCGTCCAGCCGATCTGCTTCGTGATCTCGCGGAGCGTTATCCCATTCTTTCCGATGACCACGCCGGGCTTCTCCGCCTCGATCAGGACCTCGCCCGTCTCCGGGTCGAAGAAGAGGTCGGAGATCCCCGCGCCCTCCGGTACGACGGCCCTGATCTCCAGGGCCGCCCGTTCGGGGTCCTCGAGGATATTCGGGCGCACGACGATGCGTTTCCGGAGATCGCGTGCCAGTATCTTGATCAGGTCCGCCTGGTCGGCAAACAGTTTCGGATCATCGGTATAGATCACGAGCTCGGGCCCCTCAAACTCAACGTCCGAGATCGTGATCCCGCTGGGAACAATCTTATTGATCTGCTCCTTTAATTCCCGAAGTTTCTCTTCAATCACCATTAAAATCGTCCTAAAAAATGTTAGGTTGTCGGGCGGGCTGCAGAGGGTCTCTGCAACCCGCGCTCTATGTGTTCTTCGTATTTGTCTTTCGTTATGACGACCACCATGATGTCCTCCCCGGATGCGGAGTCACGGCGCATCGCCGACCGGACGGCGCGAACGGCAAGATCCTTCGCCTCGTCCTCCTTCATGTCGGCACGGTACTGGTCCTCGAGCACGCCGTAGGCGAACGGAGAGCCGGAGCCCGTAGCGACGATATCCTCTTCCTTGGTCGCCCCGCCCATGGCGTCGACGGAGTAGACGCTCGGTCCCTCCTCATCGAATCCGCCCATCAGGAGCTGGACATAGTAGGGATAGTAGCGGTTCTGGTTCAAGTAGTTCGAGAGCAGGGTCGACGCGGCACCGACAGACATGGTCTTGCCGCGGCGCATCTCAAAGAGGTTGCACTCGACCTGCAGGATCCGGACCAGCTGCTGCGCATCGCCGACGCCGCCGGCAGTGGTGAGACCGATCCTCGGCGTGATCTGGTAGATCTTCTTGGCGCGCTTGCTTGCGATGAGGTTTCCCATCGTCGCCCGCATCTCCGTCGCAAGGACGACCCCACCTTCAAAGATCAGCCCTACCGTGGTTGTACCTTTCATAACCTGTTGGGAAATATCCATTGAAGCACCCCTAAAACCATTAAAACGCTTTACTTCGCGTAGAAGCGGTTAAGCGTATAGCGATACCATAAAACATAAATTTATCGTCGTACCGGCTTCCGGCACGACATGATGAGCATCTGTATATTATATGAATGTTGCCCCTTAACTCTTTCGTAAGCCCTGCTGCTGGTCAGGCAGCAGGACTTTGATCAGTTCCCGGTCAAAGAGCATCGCGATGAGCCGCTTGTTCCCATTGACCACCGGGAGCTGGTCGACCCGGGCCCGCCGCATCTTCAGGGCGCACTCGCCGACCTCCGCGTTGATGGGAACAGCGAGGACGTTCTTGACCATCGCGTTCTTGACGGGGATCGGGAGGAGCTGGATTCTGGAGATTCCGTAGCTGATGGTGTGCATATCCCGGATGCTCTCCCAGGTCCACTCGTCGTCGTCCGTGCCGTTCGAGAAGTCGCTGACCTCGACACCGTCCTCGATGCGGGTGTTCCTGATGAGGTCGCGCTCCGAGATGATGCCGGTGAGCGTGCCGTCCTCCATCAGGATGGGGATGGCGTCGTAGCCGGAGATCTCGAGAATCCTCCCGACGAGCGAGAGGGGCGTGTCCTCCCAGAGGGCATAGGTCTTGCTGATGCAGTCCTTGATGGGCAGGTTGGGACGCAGCTGGGCGATGGCACCGATGAGGTCGGCCACGCTGATGAGCCCGATCATGGACCCGCCTTCCACGACGGGGAGCCTTCTGATGTTATGCCGTACCATCAGCTGGGCAGCCTCCTGGATAGGAGCGTCCGGCCTGATGACGACCGGGTCGGGTGTCATCAGGAGGCCGAGCTGAGTCTCTTCCGCCTTGCGGAGGAGGTCTTTGCGGGTGATGATCCCGACGAGTTCACCGTCCTTGAGGACAGGAACGCCGCTTATACCCGTGCGTTTTAAGATGCGCAGAACGTCGTCGCGGTTTCCGGGAATCTCGACGCAGACGACATCGGTCACCATGAAGTCCCGGACGATCATCTGCTGGAGAGAGACTATGATCTCACCACCGTGGTCGTGATGGGGCTGTTCTGCACGACGTAATCGGTCACGCTCCCGAGCAGGAGGCGATCGACGCCGCTCTTCCCGTAGGAGCCGAGCAGGATGAGGTCGGCCCCGAGCTCTTCGGCGAGGGAGACGATCTGAGATCCCGCGTGGCCCTGCCGGAGATGGGTGGTGATCGGAATCCCCGCGGCATCTCCCTTCTTGCGAGCACCCTCGAGAATATCCTCGCCCTCTTTCTGCAGGACGCTGTAGATGATCTCGAGCGTGTTGTCCAGGGGAAGGGACGCGAAAAGCCCGGATTCGACGATGTAAACGACATGAATTTCGGCGTTCCAGACGCCCGCCTCACGGATGGCCGTCTCCAGAGCCCGGTTTGCGGGTTCGGAACCATCTATACCTACAAGTATCTTACGGAACATGCACACCACAGAACAGATATTTCTTATCTGGTCTCTACTGCAAGGTTAAAATATTTCGGCTTACACCTGAAGAATCCAGCCGCTTCACGATGGTTGCCCGGATGTCGTTGCTGAATGAGAGATTGGATTTCCGCGGGTCTATGGCCAGAAGATGCGCTTCCTGACCTTCCTCGATAAACCCGCTCCTCCCGGCCAGCGCCGCCCCGCTGATCGCGGCACGCAGGATCTCGACGGGGGGCGCGCGATAAACGGCAGCGGTAAAGGCCATCTCCTGGAGGAGATCCGGCTGTACAAACATCGCGTTGTCCGTCCCGAGGAAGAACCTGCCGCCGAGTTCGAGGATGCGCGTGATGGGCGGGTGGGCAGGCGATGCGGCAACGCCGAGGAGCCAGTTCGATCTCGGGCAGACGACAATGGGGATCTCCATATCGACGATCCGGCAGAGTTGCGTCTCGGTCGCATGGGTGCAGTGCACGAGGAGATCCGGCTCGAACTCAAGCGCCTCGTCGATGTCGTCCGGGTTCTTCTCCCCGGCGTGGAAAGCGACGAGCTTCCCCGCACCCCGCGCCTCCCTGACGGTCTCCTCGGCGCCCGCCACGTCATGGACGCTGCTGATCCCCGCCCCGTCGCTCACCCGCTCGCCGCCCTGGCGGCCGAGGATGACCGGCCGGCAGTCGAGCCCGGCCGCCGCCTCGCGGAGCGCCGCAACGCCGTCGGGCCCGCCTTCCCTGAAGTCGGCAAACCCCGCCGTCCCGGTCGCGACCATCGCGGCGATGCTTGCGCGCATCCCCCGGACCAGTTCGGTGCGGGGGGTTGCCGCGAGGATCCTGTGTTTTAGGCCGTTCGGGGGTTTCACGAGCTCGGCGAGGCTGCCCCGGACAGGGAGGTCCATCGCGACGGTATCGCCGAGGTGGGTGTGGGCGTTGAAGAACGCCGGCACGATCCACCGGTCTGAGCTGCCGGAGCAGGGCTCTATCGAGGTGATAACGCCTCCGGAGACCACGATGGTCACGTGCTCTTCCCTGAGATCCTCGCCGAGGAGTGCCCGGCCGGTGACGGCGTACGATCCATCCTGCATTCAAAAGACCTTTGTTTTATATATCGCAAGGGAGAATATTTGTGTATGGCGAAAAAATCCGGCGGGAGACTGGTATCCTCTGCCGGCCTGGTCAACTATTATGACAGCGAGGATCACCGGGCCATTCATATCAGCCCGATGACCGTGATCATCGCGACCATCGTGACCGGGGCGGCAGTCTTTATCCTCAATGCTCTCCTCTAATCTTTTTTGCTCTTCAGGGCGGTCCTGATGACGTCCTGCTCCGGCGTGAAGTAGACCATATCGTGCCCTTTCCAGGCCCTGCAGTTCCGGAAGACCACGGCGGGAACGCCCTGGTGGCTCTCGCCCATGATGAAGTTCGCGAACGCCGCGATCTCGTCGACCACCGCTTCCTCGGTGATCTCAAGGACGTGGCCGAAGAGGTCGGTGTCGCCCCGGTAGTCGTCGATCGCCGTCATCCCGGCCCACCCGATGGCGATGCCGGTCTGTCCGCGCCGGAACGACCGCCCGCAGGTGTCGGTGATGATCACCCTGACGTCTTTTCCCGCGATCCGGCGGACCGCGCTCCGGACCTCGGCGGCGGCTCCCATGGGGTCGGGGGGAAGGATGATGATCCGGCCGTCTTCGACGTTGCTGTGGTCGACGCCCGCCCGCACGCCGATGTGGCCGGAGGGCAGTTCCGAGAGGATGAAGGGATACTCGAGCAGGATATCGGTGGACGAGTCCAGCACTGCCTGGACGAAACGGGGGTCTTCCTTTGTCTTTGCCGCGATCCGCACGGCGTCCGCGCCGGGGGTGATGGCGGCGAGATCGCGGGTGAAGCCTCTGGCCTTCGAGTAGACCGACGAGGCGATGACGAGGATGTCTCCGTCTTCGAACGTGACCCGGTCGCAGATCATGGCGGGCAGGTCGTCGCCCTGCTGGATCAGGGGGAGACCCAAAACACCGGTTACCTGGATATCCATGGAACTCACAATGAGTGATCGTCTCCGATTGCAGAAAAAGGCTCGGATACGCTGCACCCCGATACCGCCGGACTTCTGTAATTTCGACTCCGGCCGGGCCTGCGGCGCGCGGCCTGCCCCCGGCCGCCGCGCCCGGCGCCGACGCCGCAGGGGCGATGGACCGTAACCTCTGCGCCCCCTCTCGCGGTGCGGCTGGTCCGGACAATTATCGAGAAAATAATATATTTTGTTTCCAATCCGCATAGGGCCCCTGATCATTAGATATCATTATATACAAGAATGCCAAAGACTCGGCCGGCATCCGTAAGGAGTCCGCGCCCGGTCTGGGGGGAAGGGGCAGACACCCTGTAAACGAGGATGCCGGGCTGCATGAGCAGCCGGGCTCACTCTGGTCTACGAATACTCCGTCTCGGGAGAGCCGGCGCTCCGGTCAGGTCGGAGGCCGGGATGCCGCCGACACCAGAATGAGGTGACGTTACGTGCGAAAATACCTTATATTCGGATTGATCATCGCCCTCTGCGTATGTACCGCCCCGGCGGCCGCGTGCGATCCTTACGATCCGCACACGCAGGGCTACTGGAAGAACCACCCGGAGAACTGGCCCGTTCCTCCTCACTACGTGCAGGGTCTCAAGTACGAGGATAACTTCCACCTCTCCGGCCAGAACTGGATGGCGCTTCTGCAGACACCGCCCAGAGGCGGCAACGCCTACTACACGCTGGCCCACCAGTACATCGCGGCCGTGCTGAACATGTACAGCGGCAACTGGGCGCCATACGCGAAGATCGACGAAGCCGAAGCGCTCTTCGCAGACTACAAACCGGAAGAGATCGGAAAGTTAAAGGGTAACGACCCGCTCCGGCAGCAGTTCATCAGCCTTGCGGAGTACCTCGACGACTACAACAACGGAAGACTGAAAGGGTAAGAGAGGGGCGGATGGCCGGCCGCCATCCCGGCCCAATCCATTCTCAAAATCACCGGCAGGACGGCTCGATCTCCCGCCTCAGCCGGTACTCCGGTTCGAACGCGCCGATGAGATCGAGGTACTGCTCGAGGGTCCGGGTGAAGAGGAAGCATTCCCGCACCTTCTCCCGCGCCGCACGTCCCATCCGCTCCGCGAGGTCGGGGTCGGCGAGCAGCCGGACGATCCGTTCCGCCGCCTCGTCGACGGAGGAGACCAGGAACCCGTTCACCCCGTCCTCGATCTGGTAGCGGATACCCCCGACGTTCCCGCCGATCACCGCAGCACCTTTCCACATCGCTTCCGCCACCGTCAGCCCGAACCCCTCCCGGATCGACTTCTGCAGGACGACCGCCGCCCGCCGCTGGAGAGCGTTCACGAGCGCCCCGTCCTGAACGCTCAGCACGATGATCCGCTCGTTTTTGTGGGCAAGGAGCGACCGGTAGACCTCCGCGCCCTCCGGGTCGTCGGTCGCCACGTTCCCGACGAGGACCAGGGTACACTCCTCCTCCTTTCGCGCCTTCTGGAATGCCCGGATAACCCCTTCTGGATCCTTCCAGTGGTCGAACCGGGAGACCTGCACGACCAGGGGGAGGTCGGTCGGAATGCCGTAGTGCGCGAGGCGCTCGTCGATGGCGGCTTCAGAGAGCTCCCGGTTCACGATGGAGAAGGGATCGATGCCGGGCGTGAAGAAGACCTGCGGTGTCCTGAGGTTCTGCCGGTAGTCCCTGCTCGAGAGGACGACGGCGTCGTACCGCTCGATGAACGGGAGGAGGTAGTTCCAGACCTCGTGGTTCGGCGCGGTGAGGTCGACGTGGCAGCGCCAGACCCAGGGGCTCTTCTTCCGGTAATGGGTGATCAGCGGGAGCGGCTGCGGGTCGTGGACGAAGACCAGATCGTGGTCGAGATGGTTCCGCACGGCGTTCTCGTGGATGACGTGCTCGTAGAGTTCCTTCTTCCGGCCGGAGAGGTTGATCTCCGCACCCTGGAGGGCGTTGTGGAACTTCTTGGTCACGCTGAAGAAGTCCGGCGGCCCATGCACGACGCGCCACCCGGTCTGGATGCCGAGACTGTTCATCAGGAGCGTCAGGGACGAAAGGATCTGCGAGACCCCGCCGCCGTAGTAGGTGGAGTTCATGTGCATGACGTGGAGGTCGCGGAGCGGCCGGGCTTTCGCCTCGATGCGGCGTATGCCCTCTTTTCCGGCGTAACGCTCGTAGTCCCCGATTACGTGGATCTCGCTCATCCCGATCCCTCCTGCATTCTCGCGATCATGCTTATGCGTAGCGGCAGCAGTGCACCCTGCCTAACTGTTCGATACCAGGGCTCTCCCCGGACGAGGCAGAGAGGCATGGGAGCGCCGCCGGGAACAACACCGGGGAGACCCGGGAACTGTCCCTGCCGCGGCTCGCGCTACGATACCGGCGGGAGGGTGATCGAGAGCCCGGCGGTATGGGACCCCACGAAGGAGGTCGTGCGGAAATGACGAAATCTGGCTCTGTTGAAATGGTCTACACCCTCTAGAGAACACTCAGTTACGTGGAGAGGGTACTGGTGTGACCTCACGCGAAGCCGCGAAGGCGCGAAGCCTGAAATGGGTGTTGACAGCCTCTTTCGCGTTCTTCGAAGCCTGAGGGCTTCTCATGCTCGCTTTGCTCGCACTTCGCACCTGACGGTGCTCAAGCTCGCTACGCTCGCACTTCGCGGCTTCGCGTGAGTCAAGATGTATGGATAATCCTGCAATGGACTCGATCTCAGGGAGAGGGTTTCAACAGAGCCCGAAATCTCACGCGAAGCCACGAAGATCGCGAAGGGATGGTTTGCACCCGATAATAATCCTGATTTCGCGACTTCGCGCTCTTCGCGTGAGACTTTTGTGTTGAGGAATTCCGGTCTATGAAGCCCCGGATCTATAACCGTTCTGTGCTCGAGCTCCGTTTTACCGAATGTCGTAGTTCAAGTTCCCGGCTCACCATCGCCCCCACACCTATATATGCCCCCGGCATAATGGTGACCGCCCGCCGCCACCCTTTCCGGAGGAAGGGCAGGCGGGCGGAAGGAGGCAGAGCTTATGGTTTACGGGCCGGGTGAAGGATACAGCCTGCCGGGCAGGCACGGGTCGTTCTGGATGGAGACAACCGCGGGAGTACCGCATCCCCCGCTATCGGGAAACATTGAGACCGACGTGGCGGTCGTGGGCGGGGGCATCGCCGGGATCACCACCGCGTTCCTGCTCAAACAGGCCGGCTACGCGGTCGCCCTGATCGAGGCGGGCAGACTCAGCGCCGGCGTGACCGGTCACACGACGGCAAAACTCACCGCGCTCCACCGGCTCATCTACGCGGACCTCATCGACCAGTTCGGGAGCGATCTCGCGCAGCAGTACGCCGACGCGAATCAGACCGCAGTCGAGCAGGTCGCGTCCCTCATCCGGGAGTACGAGATCCCGTGCGACTTCATCCGGAGACCCGCCTACACCTACGCGGAGTCGCCGGACTCGCGGGAGTCGGTCGCGGCCGAGGCGGACGCGGCACGGAGCCTCGGCCTTCCGGCAGCCTTCGTCGAGGAGGTCCCGCTGCCCGGGCGAACCTACGGGGCGGTGCGGTTCACCGACCAGGCGCAGTTCCACCCGGTGAAGTACCTCCTCTCCCTCGCCTCCCTCATTCCCGGCGACGGGAGCCGGATCTACGAGAATACCCG
This sequence comes from Methanoculleus caldifontis, assembly GCF_032842345.1. Classification (NCBI taxonomy): domain Archaea; kingdom Methanobacteriati; phylum Methanobacteriota; class Methanomicrobia; order Methanomicrobiales; family Methanomicrobiaceae; genus Methanoculleus; species Methanoculleus caldifontis. The sequence continues at coordinate 413,894 of NZ_WBKO01000002.1, forward strand.
GGCCGTCGAGGTCCGGGACGAGAAAGGCGCCCTCTGCGAGGTCAGGACGGAGAACGGGACCGTCACGGCCCGATCCGTCGTCCTCGCGACACACTACCCCTTCTACGACAGTCCCGGGTTCTACTACGCGCGGATGGAGCCGTCCTACTCCTACGTCCTCGGCGTCCGGCTCGACGAACCGTTCCCGGACGGGATGTTCATCAACGCCGAGAGCCCCGCCCACTCCTGGCGGTCGCAGCCCGCCGGAGACGGGGAACTGGTGCTCGTCGGCGGGATGGAGCACCGGACCGGGGAGGACGTGGACACGCGGGAGCACTACCGCGCCCTCGAACGCTACGCCCGGACAATCTACCCGCTCCGGTCCGTCGACTACCGCTGGTCGACAGAGGACTACATCACCAACGACGGCGTTCCCTACATCGGCCCGCTCGCCGACGGCCACGAGAACGTCTACATCGCGACCGGCTTCCGCAAATGGGGGATGACCAACGGCACCGTGGCCGGGCTGATCATCACCGACATGATCCGGGGCCGCGAGAACCCGTGGAGCGAGGTCTACGCCCCCGGCCGGTTCAAACCGGTGGCATCGGCCCGGAGGTTCCTCGTCCATAACATCGAGGTGGCCGAGAAGTTCATCGGCGGGGCAATCTCCAGGCCGTCGGGGGAGATACGGGACGTCCGGCCCGGAGAAGGGAGGATCATGATGGTCGAAGGCGAGAAGACCGGGGTCTACCGGGACCGCGAGGGGCGGGTCCGCGCGGTCAACCCCACCTGCACGCACATGGGGTGTATCGCCGCGTGGAACAGCGCCGAAGAGACCTGGGACTGCCCCTGTCACGGTTCGCGCTACGACGCTTCGGGGAAGGTGATCCACGGGCCGGCAGTGAAGGATCTTGCGCCGCGGGGGGCGAGGGAGGAGTGAAGAGGTCGGGGCGGCATTCCTCCAGTGCTCCTGCCCGCTACCTTCGCAATCTCCGGACACGCAGTCTCACGCGAAGGGGCGAAGGGAGGTTACGACATCCCGGTGCTGATCTTCGCGTTCTTCGCGGCTTCGCGTGAGACATAATGCAGAAGCGACTACATAGCCTCACGCGAAGACGCGAAGGCGCGAAGGGAGGTTACGACATCTTGGTGCCGGACTTCGCGTTTCCCGCAACCCGCACCCACCCTCCTGGAACCAGCCCCAACCCCGGAATAAGGCCGTATAGATAACTATAAATCCGCCCGCCCGCACATTCCCATTGATCATGTATCTCGTCATCCGCTGTCCGGGCTGCAAGACCTTCACCTACGTGGACCGCTATCAGCGCTGGAGGCTCTGCCCGATGTGCGGGGAGGCGATCAACATCGAGAAGTCCCCGGTCTACCTGGACGCCGATGACTTCCTGGACGCAGAACAGGTGGTGGAGCAGCTCGAGTCGTACCTGCACCAGACCGGAAAGCGTGACCTCTCCGAGCAGGACGTCCGCCAATTACGCGCCCAGTACGCCCAATGGGTGAAGAACCGGGCCTGATCACCAGAGACGCCCGCAGCCGGGGCAGAGGATGCTCACTCTTCTTCCGCAGTGCGGGCAGAACAGGCCCGTGCGTTCGTTGCTGTCCAGCGGTCTCCCGCACTTCTTGCAGTGAATCGGGGCCTCGAACCCACACTCGTGTCTGGCCATCTCAATCCAGATATTCGTAGTCCTTCACAAAAAGATTTCCTTTCCCTCTGTTCGCAAGATCGCCCGTAAAATGGGTAAGCGTGCGTCCCTCGTGCTGAACGGTCCCGACTTTCCGGAACGTGGGGAGCATCCCGTGCGCGGTCCCATAGACGTAGCAGGAGCCCTCCTTCATGTTCGCCGCCGGACGGCTGCAATCCCCGTGGACGACGAGCGTTCCGCCGTGCATCTCCACCCCGGCCATGTCCCCGGCACTGCCGTGGACGACCACCGTGCCGCCGGCGATATGCTCGGCCAGGAAATCCCCGGCGTTCCCGAAGACCTCGACGCTGCCGCCCTTCATCCCTTTCCTGCCGCCGCGGTAGCCCGAAGCGCAGTAGTCGGCGGCGTCGCCCCGGCAGATGATTGTACCCCCCGTCATCTCCCGGCCGAGCCAGCCGTCGGCGTTGCCGTGGATCTCGATCGTCCCGCCGCTCATGAAGTTGCCGCAGTGCATACCGATACCGCCGAGGACGGTGATCTTCCCCGCGTCCATATACTCCCCGACCCTCTTCAACCGGGACGTCTCATCCCCGGAGAGGACGACCTCGACCTCCTCCGCCCGTTCGGCATGGCCCTCCACGGTGATCGTGAAGATCTCGTCGAGCCGGAGCTCCCGGTTTCCCCGCCAGACCGAGTACTCCGTGCCGGCAAGGAAACTCTTCGGGACGATCGACTCCGCCTCGATCGGGACGAACGATTTTGCCGCGGGTTTCATCGCGAGCGTGACCTTCATATCCCCGCCTCCGTCTCGATGCACCGGTTCCGGTTCAGGTACTCCTCCTGGACCGGGTAGTTTCTCATCCGGACCGTGTAGTAGCGGTCGAACTTCTCGATGAAGTCGGGATCTTTGCCCATATCGTAGGCGTCGGAGATCTTCGGCTTCACCCAGAACGTCGCGTTGCTCCCGTCGACCACGCACTCTCCTCTCCGGGCGACGACCCTGCCCCGCTTGATCGTGTACTCGGTCTGGCTGAGCGCCTCGATCACCTTCCGATAGTCGACCGACGGGTCGACCTCGTCGATCAGGATCGGGTAGATCGCGACATCCGCATCCGCTCCCGGGGCGAGATGGCCTTTGCCGAGGTCCTGGATCCCGAGCGCCTTCGCCGCGCCGGCCCGGGTCATCACCGCGATCTCGTACCAGTCCAGCTCCCGGTCGATCGCCGGGAGGGGGACCCGGGATTCGGTATCGGGGTGAACCGTGGCGAACTCGGCGTCGCGGTAGCGCTTGCTCATCAGGAGAGCAGCGATCTCCGGGTATTTGACGAACGGCGCGCCGTTCGGGTTATCCGTCGTGAGCAGGCACTGCCAGGGGCTCTTCGTCAGGAGGGCGAGCTCAAGGCCGATCGCCCACATGATCGAGTTGACCAGGTTCTTGCGCCGGTAGACGACCGGGATGATCCCCGAACCGGTCTCGAGCTCCACGTCGTGGTTGCTCCACTTGTCGTGGTGGAGGCGGTAGAGGTTGAACTCCATCGGGCCGTCGGCGGTCATCGTGGTCGTCCGGCCGAACATCACCTGCCCCATATCCATGACGATCTGCGGCCGCATGTTGACGAAATTTGCTATCGGCTCGCTCTTCGAGCAGAAGTCCTTCCATCCCGACCCGCCGTAGGCGTGGAATTGGACGTGGGTGGCATACAGCGTCTGGCGCTTCTTGTTCAGGTCGGGAATGAGGCCGAAGGAACCGAGCGTGCAGGTGTAGTTCCCCGGCGTCCCCAGGTTGTTGCAGTGGAGGTGGACCGAGTGCGGGAGGCCGAGGAGCTCGTTCGCCTCGACGACCGACCGGATGATCTCGGCCGGCGTCACCTCGAAGTAGGGGACCGGGTCCCTGATGCAGGAGACGTTCTGTCCCCACTGCCAGGCCTCGGTGCCGCCGGGGTTCGTGAGCTTGACGCCGAACCCCTTCACCGCCCGGAGCGTCCAGCCGATGATGGCGGCGACCCGCTTCGTATCGCCGTCACGGATCGCCTCCATGATCCCCCAGTTCCCGTCGAAGAGGGTGTTCGCCATCGTGTCCTGGAGCGGCGTGTAGGTGAACTCCTCGTGAGTGTGGCGGGCCTCGAGCGGCGCCATCGCGCCCTCGAGCAGGGTGGTGTAGCCCATCACGCTGTAGCGGTAACTGTTCGCGTAGGTCGTCGGGACGCTGTAGCCGGAGGTGGCGTGCATCGGCCCGCGCCGGGGCGTTCTGCCCGCCCGCATATCCTCCGGGCTCATGTACCGCCCGAAGTTCACCTTCGTCCCGCAGATATGGGTGTGTGAGTCGACCCCGCCCGGCATCGTGAGCATGCCGCGGGCGTCGATCACCTCCGCCGCACCGCTCACCTCCTCGACGATCTTCCCGTCACGGATGGCGATATCCATCACCTCGGCGTTGATGCCCCGCAGGGGGTCGATCACGCGGGCGTTCTTCACCAGGAGTTCGCTCATCGCCCCAGCGCCTCCCGCATCATTGTATACATCTTTGAGAGAACCTCCCGGTCAGAGGGGTAGTCGGAGGAGAGGACCTGCCGGGTCCGGATCGGTACCCCGTCCATCCGGTAAGCCGTCCCCTCCGCGTCGATCCCGGTCACCGCCACCGGGATCTGGACGTTGCAGAACGCGGTCGTGGCGTTCGGGTAGGGGTCGAGCTGGACGACCGGGATATCCGCGAGGTGCTCGATACACTTCCGCGGGAAGTGGGCGGCCGGGTCGCTTCCGACGACCAGGGCCGCGTCGCACTCTTTCCGGGCCAGGATATCCACCGCCGTCGTCTCGCCCGGGTTATAGAAGGCGATCCCCCGCGAGAAGTCGATCCCGAACGGGTAACCGGTCATCCAGGTGTTCACTTCGTTGGACCCATAGACGTTGTAGTGGCCCCGCATCGCCGAGATCGTGAACTTCGTGTGCCGGTTCAACTCCCCGACGAGCTCGATGGCGTTCCTGATGTTCTTGTACTTCCCCTGCGTCATCGTGAGGCCGAGCCCGAAGTAGACCGCCCCGAACTTTGCGCTCTTGCAGAGGTTCGCCACCCGGATAAGCTGCTCGCGGGTAACGCCCGCGACCGTCCGGGGGATCGTCCCGGTCTTCCCCTGGACGATCGCCCGGAGCGCCGAGATGACCGCGTAGTCCCCGCCGGGCTTGATCTGGACGAACTCGTCGGCGATGTTCGCGGTCTCGGTCTTCCTGACGTCGATGACGATCACCTTCCGGTCGCGGAAGGCGTTCTCAAGGAAGAAACCCTCGGCATACCGCGTATACCGCGAGAGGTGCCGGGGGTGGGCGTCGATCGGGTTCGACCCCCAGTAGATCACGAGGTCCGCCCGGTTCTTCACCACCCCAAGCGTGCAGCCCGGGTGCCCTACCTCCTGAATGGCCAGGATCGACGGGCCGTGGCAGACCGAGGAGGTGTTGTCGGCGACCCCCCGGATGAGTTCGGCCATGTGCACCCCCACGCACTGGGCCTCCCCGTGAGTGCCGCTCCACCCGTACAGGAGCGGGCGCTCGGCGGAAAGAAGCATATCGACGGTATACTGGATCGCCTCGTCATACGTGGTCTCTTTCCACCGGTCCCCGTCGCGCAGGATCGGGTTCTTCAGCCTCTGCTCGCCCATGAACTTCGTCTTACCGAGCTCGCAGGCGTTCGTGACCGCGACCACCCTGTTCCCTTCGACCTCCACCTCGATATCGTCGCAGAGGCACCCGCAGAACGGGCAGACCGCGTCCTTAATGATCATAGGCAAGCCCTCCCAGGTCTTCCATCAGTCCGTGAACGGTCTTTGGTTCTTCGTCTGTCGGTTCGATCTCCACCTCGTGGGACTTGAAGTCCGGCATCCCGGTGGAGTGGGTCCCGGCGGCGATGATGTGGTTCGCGTAGGGACCGTAGGGGACGAAAACGGTCCCCATCCCCACCTCCTCCGACGCGACCGCCCGCATGACGACCTCCCCGCAGGCCCCGGTCACCCGGACAGGGTCGTTGTCGGCGAGGCCGAGTTCCATCATATCGAACTCGTGCATGAAGCAGGTGGAGGTCTCCCTGGCGTAGGCGGCGGAGGTCTTGTTCTCGACCGTCACGCCCTGGTTCACCGTCCGCCCGGTGATCATGAGGAAACTCATGCCTCCGCCTCCCCGCCCTGCACCCCTTCCACCAGCCGGGCGACCCGGATCGCCCGGTTCGGGCAGTGGGTCTCGCAGGTCTTGCACCCCGTACACTTCTCCGGATGAAGGATCCGCACCCGGCCGCCCTCGACCCGCATGATCACCTCGTCGCTCGCCGACGTCCCGCTCCCCGCAAGCTGGGGGTCAATCTGCCGGTTGACCGGGCAGGAGACGCAGCAGTTCCCGCAGCGCATACAGAGGCTGTCGTCGACTTCGAGGTGATACGACGAGGCGAACGCCGTATTGTCGCGCCGGGTGACGTCGAGGATCCGCCCGCTCGTAAGGACATCCTCGGGGCATGCCTCGACGCAGAGGCCGCACCGGATACAGTGGCCGGGGTAGATCTCCGGTTCCCAGCCTTCCTTTCGCTGGAGGACCGCGATGGCGCCGGGTGCGGGGCAGATCATCATGCAGGAGAAGCATGCCGTACACTCCCGGCCGGTCAGGGACGGGTAGCCCTTGGAGTAGGAAGGGGTCTTTAGCGGTGCGGTCTTTACCGAGACGAACTTCCGGAGCCATTCGGGCCGGAGGAACTCCCGCACGTAGTAGACGATCGATCGCATATCCTCACCTCTCGTTACACGCGATGCAGGGATCGCTGCTGATGAACGTCGAGGTCACGTCCGCTATCGACGTCGCGTCGGTGATCATCGCGTGGGCGCAGGCCTCGATGTTCATGACCGAGGGCGTCCGTATCGTGATATCGAGCACCCTGCCGTATTCGTCGGTCCTGATGGTGTAGGTCAGCTCCCCGCGGGGGGCTTCGCCGGCATACGAGGTCTCCCCCGCCTTGCAGAGGCCGCCGCCCCGGATAGGACCTTCCGGGAGGTTCTCCACGCACTTCCGGATCAGGTCGATGCTCTGGAAGACCTCCTGGAACCGTATCATCACCCGGGCAAAGTTGTCGCCCTCCGTCCGGGTGATCTGGGTGAAGCCGAGGTCCCGGTAGGTCGGGTGGCGGAGACGGAGGTCGCAATCCTCGACGCCGCTTGCCCGGGCCGTGGGGCCGACGGTGTGGGCGCGTATCGCCTCTTCCCGGCTCATGTACCCGATCCCTTTGCTCCGGAGAGCGATCAGGGGCCCCGTCTCGAATATCCGGGTATACCGCCGCATCTCGTCCTCGACCTTATTGAGGTCCGCAAGCAGGGCCGTAGCGTCCTCCGGCAGGAGGTCGAACCGGACCCCGCCCGGGATCATGTAGGCGGTATTGATCCGTGAGCCCGTGATCCGCTCGAGGTTGTCAAGCACGGTCTCGCGGGTATTGAGGAGGTACATCGCGAGCGTCTCGTGCTCGATCGTGTAGCAGTAGGAGAAGTTCGCGAGGATGTGGCTTGCTATCCGGTCGAGCTCGTTCACGACGACCCGGAGGTATGCCGCCCGCGGCGGGACCGCGATATCGCTGATCTTCTCCATCGCCTCGATGAAGACCATGTTGTGGACGACCGAGCAGATGCCGCAGACACGCTCGGCGAGGAACATCACCTCCTGCCAGGGCCGGCCCCGCATGATCCGCTCGATCCCTTTCTTCATGTACCCGAGCTCGACCTCGGTCCGGATCACCCGCTCGCCCGCCGTCTCGCACTTGATGCGGACGGGCTCCTTCCAGCAGGGGTGCATCGGGCCGAGGGGGATGGATACGTCGACGGTCTTCTTCATTGCTTCTTCTCCTCGTAGTCCTTGAATATCAGCGGCGCGACCGAGAGGATGGCGGAGAGGATCTCGGTCGGGCGGGGCGGGCAGCCCGGCACGCTTGCCGCGATGGGGATGTAATTCTCGACCGGGGGGGTGGTCAGGCTGCCCTTCCGGGCGTAGACGCACCCCGAGATCGGGCAGTTCCCGATGGCGACGGCCACCTTCGGCTCCGGGATCTTCTCCCAGATATCGCGGAGCTTGTCGACCCACTGCGGGGTGACGGAACCGATCACCAGGAGGACGTCGGCCTCCCGGGGGTTGTTATGGACGTAGATGCCGTACTGCTCGATGTCGTAGCGCGGCGCAAGGCAGGCGAGCACCTCGATGTCGCAGCCGTTGCACGACCCGACGTCGACGTAACTGACGTGGATCGACCGCGAACGCACGGCGTTCTTGATCTCCTGGAGGATATTCCTCATGCGAGGGCCGCCTCCCGGATACGCGCTCTACCCTTCGCGAGCGCCTCGTCTCTCGACGAACCGTCTCCTATCATTCTTCCAGTCTCATCGCATATCGACCGCATCACGTCCGGGTCCACGAGGGGTATGAACCGGGTGAAGAGCTCGCAGCCGAGTTCTTGTGCCACCTGATCGTTCTGGTCCGCATGCTCCCGCCCCATCTGCCACCGGGATTCGAGGTTCTCGAGCAGGGACATGTCGAGCCGGCGGATCAGGATCATCCGGAGTTTCGCATCGGGCATCTCGAGGCGTCGGGCGATCGCCCGGACGGTCTCGTCGTGCCGGGTGCTCGTCAGTATGGTGTACTTCATCTGGCGAAGGTCCTTTTCATAGAGATACTTCATGCGAACACCCCCAGGGCGCGTGCCGCGGCGTAGGCGAGGAACCCGAGCACCATCACCCAGAGCAGCGCGGTCTCGTAGCGTCTCAGGGTGAGTTCGTCGCGCATCCAGGTGAGGCCCGCGACGGCGGCGAGCAGGACGACGCCCGCGAGCGCCTGATCGGCAACGCTCCCGTCCCGGGCGACCTGGGCAAGGAATACGGCCACATAGAAGGCCGCTCCCGCCGTAATCAGAAGACGTAACGCGTTCATCACATGACCACCGCCAGGATGACGATGTAGACGACGAGCGCGCCCGTCACCAGGCTCTGGATCGTCACGGTGTCGTAGGGGGAGAGCATGGGCGTGACCGCGCAGACGAACGAGAGCGAGACTAAGACGAGCAGCATCAGGAGCAGCGTCAGAGCAAGCGGGAGCGAGCCGATGAAGAGGAGGACGAACGCGTAGAGGAGGACGTAGGTCTTGAGGGCGAACCCCACCTCGAGCCCGGCGCGCCAGACCCCGAAGTGCTCGGTCATGTTCCCGCTCACGATCTCCTTGGCCTCGATGATCGAGAACGGCCCGTAGTGCATCTTGGAGAGGATCACAAGGTACATCGCCGCGGCCGCAGGGAACGCGAGGATCAGGAGCGGGCCGTGCACCTGCTGGTATGCCGCGATATCCGCGATCGAGAGCGATCCCGTGAAGAAGTAGATCACGCCGACGGTGGCGAGGAGCGGCAGCTCCGACGCCGCCGATATGACCGACCGGATGGCCCCGAACTTCCCGTAGGGGGAGCCCGACGAGAGCCCCATCCCGTGCTCCACGATCTTGTGGAGGAGGTAGATCCCGAAGAGGAGGAGGAGGCTCCCCCCCGAGAGGAGGATGACGAGCGCTCCGCTCCAGATGCCGATCGCGACGAAGACGACCGCGACGAAGAGCGTCTGGCTGGCCGTCTTCGGGATCCAGGTCTGCTTGAAGGAGAACTTCAGGGTATGCAGGATCTCCTGCCAGACCGGCGGCCCGGGCCGTCCCTGGACTCTCGCGATGACTTTCCGGTGGATGCCGTGGAAGAGCAGGCCGACGAAGGTGGCAAAGAGCAGGTATTCGATCATGTCAGTATCCTATGAACGGGATGTCCTCTTCTCCGGACTTTGCGTTCCACCACAGTGCGATGAAGATGACGAAGGCGGGGAACGCGACGACCGCAAGGAGTTCCGCGGCCAGGGCCGGGATGTAGCCGAGGGCGGCGAGGATTCCGGCCGCTGCCGCGATGCCGCCCGCGAAGAGCCCGATGACCAGTGCAGTCTGTTTCTTCATGGCCTATCACATCGATATGACGATCTCCGTTACGCGCAGGAAGAGGAGGAGCGAGCTGACGTGAACCATCAGGATGAACGGCGCTCCCTGCGCCCTCGTGATCTCCGCCTTCGCGACGTAGAACGGCGCCATGCCCTCCCCCATGACGCCGAGGACCAGGAACGCCTTCGCGATGAGGGGGACCGTCACCGCAGCGGTGAAGAGTTCCCACATGCTCAGCGTCCCGGTGCTGGCGAGGATGATCGCCGCGCCGCCGAAGAGCGGGACGGTGGCGAGCATCGCGACGATGCCGTACTGGAACGCGGCGTTCAAGACGTGCCGGTTCCGGTAGGCCGCGACGATGCCGATGTTCGTGATCCCCACCATCGACGCGAAGAGGGTGAAGTTGAAGACGTCCCCGGTCACCATCGCGCCGAGCGTGGCAAGGCCGCAGGCGATCGCCATGAAGCGCTGGAACCGCATCAGGTTCGGGTCGACCTCTTTTGCGTAGTAGGCGTCGCCCCCGAACGCGATGTCCATCTGCTTCTCGGGCCGGCTCACGATGGCGAGGGCCGTGAAGATGAGGGCGAAGACGAAGAGCGCCGTGGTGTAGGGGCTGAAGTAGGCGACGATGTCGCCGAACTCCAGGACGAAGAGCTCCTGCCCGCCGATGTTTCCCGTGGGGAGGTTAAACATCCGGACCACCCCGCCGCATCGTCCCGACAAGGGACATCTTTGCCATCACCTTGATGAGGATCGCTCCTCCCGCCATCATCACCGCGAAGAACCAGTACGCGGGGAGGAGCATGAAGATGAAGAACGCTCCTATCCAGATCGCCCACGCGTAGCCGCTCACGGTCTCGATCAGCTCGAACTGCTCGACGTGCCCCCGGCACATGAAGTAGAAGACCGCACCGACCGCGGCGATCGCTCCGCCGGTGAACCCGGAGAGGACGATGCCGTAAGCGACGAGGATCAGGGCGAGGATACCGGGCGCGCTCTCCATCACCTCGATCCTGAACGCAGGCTCCGCCGGCGGTGCCCGGAGGCCTTCTTTCGCGATGTAGACCTCCGAGACCGCCATCAGTTCCGAGATCCCGACGACGAGCCCCGGCAGGATGAGCGCCTCCGCGAGGTCGGTCGCGACGAGCGCGATCAAAACGAGCGCGAGGATCTCCGCGAGGTCGGTGAGGAGGATCCGGTGCAGGTCGTCCTTCTCGCGGACGATGGCCGCAAACCCGATGATGATCGCTGCCGCGACCACGATGAGGCCGACGGGGTAGGCGATCTCCATCACTCATCCCTCCGGAAGAGGTAACTCGCGATCGCAAACGCGACAAAGAGGATGCTCGTCTCGACGACGGTGTCAAAGCCCCGGGTGTTGTAGAGGATCTCGTCGATGATCCCGCCCGGGTGCGCGACGATCGTCGTCCCCAGGTGGTGGGTGGTATCGGCGAGCCACTGGCTGAACGGGGTTAAGTAGGCGGTCACGTAGCCGGCGTAGGGCGAGTTCTCCGGGTACTGGGCCTTCACCACGGTGGTCTCGAACGGCACGCCGCCCCGGTCGTAGGGGTGGAGGGTGCTTGCCGGGTCGAGAACCTTCGGGTAGAGCTGGTCGTCGTGGTAGGCGATGAACGGGAGGCTGGCGAGGCCGAGGACGACGACGACGATCGTGAGGAGCGCGTAGAGACCGGTGAGGTTCTCGACCCGCGAGATCGTCGCCGATATCCGGGTGATGATCGACCGGTTCGGCGTCATCGTGCTGCCTCCTTGCGTTCGATGGCCCGCACGAGGACGAAGGTCGATATCGCCGTGACGCCGACGAACGTCATCAGGGCGAGCATCTCGTCGTAAGCGAGCATGATGAGAAGGAGCCCGAACGCGGGGATCTCAAGGTGGATCAGCCTCGCGAGGTAGGTCTTCTCGCGCGGAAACCCGGCGGCGATCGCCCCGATGATGAGGATGATGCAGCCGAGGACGAACTCAGGCGTCATGGGCGTCCCTCCTCCTGCAGAGCAGCAGTATGATGATCGTCGTGATCGGGACGATCAGGCTGACGACGATGGCGACGTCCAGGTAGCCGCGGGCGACGATGAACGGCACGATGCCGCCGAAGGTGATCCCGACGGCGATCAGTTTGTTGAACCGGTCCCGCTGGAAGTAGGTGCCCGCCGCGCCGATGAGGGCCACGGCCGCAAAGAGGACGACGAGGATCTCATCCACGCCGCTCACCCCCCGCGTAGGTGCTCGCGATCGCGTTCGCCTCGAGCGTCGAACCGACGAAGTAGGCCGCCGCGGCGGCGAGTGCGAGCGGGTGGTCGAGCAGCAGGACGAGGGCGCCTGCGACGGCGAAGTTCATGACGTTCACGTAGGGGAGTTTCCGGCCGGTGTTCTTCTCAAGTGTGGCCCGAATGGCCGCAAAGACCGCAATAACGGCGACGAGGTAGAGCGCGATCACTGCCGGAGCCTCCAGAGCCGGGCGAGGAGCCGGCTCGCGTGGGCGTGGGAGAGTCCCTGGATGGTGAGGATGGCGATCACCATGCCCGCGATGAAGTCGGTGGCGGCAAACCCGACGAGGGTGAAGGCGTAGACGACGAACGTGGCAAGGACCGCGCCGGTGGTCCCGGCGTAGCCGGGGTCGTGGCAGATGCGGTTGCCGACGAAGACGAGGGCCGCCGCGGCGAGCCCGCCGGGGATGCCGGCGACGTAGACGCCGCAGGCGGCAAGGAGCGTCCCCGCCGAGGCGTCGGGGGAGCAGACGATGTTCCCCATCATGGTGCCGCCGGCAAGCGCACCGCCGCCCGCCTCGATATCGCGCGCGACGGCCGACGCTCCGCTGACACCCCCCGCTTCCGGCAATCTGAAGAGAATATCGACGGTTACGAAGAGTACCCAGCTGACAGCGGCCGCCGCCAGGATATGGAGGAACTCACCCAGCATTTTAACTCAACTACTGGAAAATACAGTCGATCAATCGAATAAAGGTTTTGTTATTACCATTCCGGGCACGCTTCGGCCGGAATGCGGCGCCGGCGCACCTCCGGGATGACTGCCCCCGGTTAATTTTGTATGTAAAGTAATGTATTTTATATACAATATATGTTTCCACAGATATTCACGGGGCAGCCGGGTGCCGTTGTCGTCGGATCCGGGGCCGACGGACGGGGTAGACGGATCGGCCGGAGAACCATGCGATACCACAGGGCTGTAAACGGCGACGGGGTTACCGGCGCTCTCTCCGGGGCCGGGGGGGGCGCCGCCGGGAACAAGTATAATGCTCCCGGCGCCAACATATATGGCACGCGGGGGTTGCCGAGCCAGGTCAAAGGCGCTGGATTTAGGGTCCAGTCTTGAAGGAGTTCAAGGGTTCGAATCCCTTCCCCCGCATTGCCGTCCGGGATTAGAGCGATCTCACGAAGATCGGACCCTCCTGAAGGGGCAATTGCTTTTCATCGTCATCGCCCGGATAGCGCCTGCGCACGCACGTAGCGCTATTGTTATCACCCCTTATGGGAAACTCACTGGTACTGCTTTAAATAGGAGTTATCGATCCGGATGCCAGCGCTCCCAGGAACCAGAAAGAGATCCGATCCCGCCAGAGAGGACGAAGGGGCACGGGATCTCTCCGCCAGCGTCGAAGAGCTTCAAGCGGAGATTGCTGCACTCCGGCGGGAGAATGCGGAACTGAGACTGGCTGATAGTGAACGTAAGCAGGTAAAAGAGGCCCTCCAGCAGAGTGAGGCACGATTCCGTGCAGCACAGGAACTCTCCCCGGATGGGTTTACCATCCTCCGGCCGGTGCGAGACACAGCCGGAAACGTTGTGGACTTCACCTGGGTGTACGAGAACGATGCCGTCGCCCGCATGAATGGGACCGATCCCAAAGCAGTCGTCGGTAAAAGCCTCCTTGCGCTCTTCCCCGGCCACCAGGGCTCGAAGTTCTTCGAGATGTATGTACGTACGGCGGTGACCGGGGAGATGAGTATCTTTGAAGAGGTGTATCGGGGAGAGACGATCACGAACTCCACGTGGTTCCGGATCGTGGTCGTGAGGATCGATGGGGATATCGCCATCCTTGCGCAGGACGTCACCGATCGCAAGCGGGCCGAGGAGGCGCAGCTGGAGAGCGAGAGGAAGTACCGACAGCTCTTCGAGTCGATGGGCGAAGGGTTCGTGCTCCATGAGATGGTCTATGATGATGAGGGACGGCCGGTCGATTATCTCGTCCTCGACGTCAACCCTGCATATGAGAAGATCACAGGTCTCCGGCGTGAGGATGTCGTAGGAAAAGGCATCACCGAGCTCATCCCCGTTATCGAGCCGGCCTGGTTTGAACAGTACGACGGAGTCGTACGTTTCGGCAGAGCGATGCGGTTTGAGGACTACAACGCGGGATTTGATCGGTGGTACAGCATCTATGCATTCCCGACGCCAGGGGAGAACCAGTTCGCCGTGATCTTTACCGACATCACCGAGCGCAAGCGGGCGGAAGAAGCGCTCCGGCGGCACGCCGAAGACCTGGCCCGACTCCAGAGCGAACTGGAGGCCTCAAACAGGGAGGCGAACCTCTACCTTGACATCCTCACCCACGACATCGGCAACACCGAGAACGTCTCGAACCTCTACGCCGAACTGCTCGCCGACACGCTGGAGGGAGAGGCTGCCGGATACATGGAGAACCTCCAGCGGAGTATCAGGAAGAGTATCGAGATTTTGAGTACCGTCTCCACCATCCGCCGGATACATCAGACCTCGTCCGAGCTCATGCCGATCGATCTCGACGCAGTGGTTCAGGGGGTGCTTGAGGACTATCCGGGCAGCACCATCTGCTACAACGGGGCTCACCATCAGGTCCGGGCGGATAATCTCCTCTCCGTGATCTTCAACAACCTGATCGGCAACGCCGTGAAGCACGGCGGTCCCGACACCGAGATCGCCGTCCGGGTCGAGGAGGAGGACGGATCTGTCCGGGTTTCAATCGAGGATACCGGACCGGGTGTGCCGGACGATGAGAAGCACGAGATCTTCCACCGGTACGAGAAGAAGAAGCGAGGCGTCGGCGAGGGGCTCGGCCTGTACCTCGTGCAGATCCTGGTCGAGCGCTACGGCGGGAGGGTCTGGGCCGAGGACCGGGTGCCGGGTTATCCCGAACACGGGGCGGCGTTCCGGTTTACGCTCAGAAAAGTTGCGTAAAGGGGGCAGGATCTACTCAGGCGGGTGGTAGTGCAACTGTCAATAGGGGGCCGTTGTGGATGCATACCCATTATCTCCGTGATGGTCGGGCGTTTTGGAAATTTTGATATTTCCTTGCAGTGTATTGTAGTGTATGCCGGTGGAAGCAACGATCAAGGTGGCCCCGGAAGTGAAGGGGAGACTGGATAAGCTGAAGAAATACCCCCGGGAAACCTACAATGACGTGATCGACCGCCTCACCAGGGACGCCCTGAAGGAAGCTGCCGAAGAACTGACGGATGAAGATATCCGCGATATCGAGGAGGCAGTTGCGGATATCAAGGCCGGAAGGGTCTACACGACGAGAGAACTGATGAGGGAACTCGGGATTGATTGAATGCCCTACACGGTGATCTGGACAGAAAAAGCCCTTAAAAACCTGAAACAACTCCCTCGGGAGACCGCTGCGAGGATTATCGCAGCCGTCGAGAGAACCCGCGACGACCCCCAGGACCACCTGCAACAGCTGCAGGGGTCCCCGTTTTTCAAGTTACGGGTGGGAAAATATCGTGTCATCGTGGATTTGAGAAGGAAAACGATGATCATATACGTCATCAAGGTCGGGAAGCGAGGGAATGTCTACAACAATGCATGAGGCCTCCTCCCGATTGCCGGGGTCGGCGGAGGCTCGTTCCTGCCATCATCTGCCGTCGATGGACGGCTGCACCTGAGATCGCGCACGAATCCCTCCGCATGGCGCACCATAATATCAGATCGCCCTCGCGGACCCGGAGATTCTCGCCTCCAGCGACTCTGGCCGCGGCGCCTGCCCGCCCGGACCCCATCGCTGACGGCGAACTCCGGCGGACCGGCCCCCGGTGTAGTCTCGGATCATGTCCCGCGAGCCCTGCCCACACGCCCCCGGACATCGAAAGCCGTAGGAGCGGGTTGCGGGGGGGATGCGGCAACTGTTGAAGCCGAGCAGGCGATTGTCCTGAAATATCGCATTCCCGATCACATGCCGGTTGTATACCCGGCATGTAAGATCTCGGGCATATATCGGACATTTCTCTGACGTTCAAGGGATACTCTGGTTCTACAAATCGTCGCCCGCTGCTTCATCGAGATCCCGGTCGAGCCGGCCGAGAATGTCGTGCAGCTCCCCGGCGATACTTTCGAGTTCCGCCGTCATCCCCCCGGAAACCTCGCCATACGCCCGCACGTGCTTCGGCCGCAGTTCTTCCGCCGCGATATCGATCGCGATGAGCGAACCTCTGATGGCGCGCGACGCCGGAACGGCCGGCCGGTCCCGGGCGATGCCCTGGTCGTCCAGGATGCGGACGAGCCGGGCACGAAGACGCGCGATAAAATCCTCGATCGTTTCACGCTGCAGGGGCGTGAGATCGGCGGAGTAGCGCGGGAAGACACTTCCCGACGCCGAAGTGTTCAGAACGCCTTCGATATCGGTCAGGAGCCGGTCGATATACTCGCAGGTGCTCCGGATATACCGCGCCTGGTGTTCGTTCGGGGACGGCGTCCCCGATTCGGTGCCCTCGTCCATTCTCGTCCCTCTGCTACGTGCTACGGTCCCCGGCGACCCTTATCACCACCGGCGTCGACTACCTGACGATGACAATCCAGGTCATGGGTATTCACGGCCTTCCGATCATCCACGCCGGCGACGATCTTGCCGCACTCATCTGTGAACGGACCGCGTTCGAGGACGGCGACATCCTCTGCATCGCCTCGTCGGTCTCGGCGAAAGCGAACGGACAGACCCGCAACCTCACGGAGATCGAGCCGACCGAACGGGCGAAAGCCATCGCGGCAACCGCCGGCGAGGATCCGCGGTTCATCCAGGTCATCCTCGACGCCTCCGTCGACGTGCTCCTCGAGAGCCCGTTCATCCTCGCGGCCGTCCCCTGCGGGCATATCGGCGTCCGGGCGGGCGTCGACCGGAGCAACGTGGAGGACGATACCGCCACGCTCCTGCCGCCCGATCCGATGGCCGCCGCCGCCGGGATCCGGGAGGATATCCAGAGGATCGCCGCCAGATCGGTCGCGGTCATCCTCACCGACACCTGCGGGCGGGCGTTCCGCCGGGGGCAGACCGGCCACGCCGTCGGCTGGAGCGGGGTGCCGGCGATCCGCGACTTCCGGGGCGATACGGACCTCTTCGGCCACCCCCTCACCATCACCGAGGAGGCGGTCGTCGACGAGGTTGCCGGGTTCGCGAACATCGTCATGGGGGAGAGCAACAACGGCGTCCCGGCCGTCGTCGTCCGGGGCCTTCCCGCCTGGCAGGGGCACGACCGGCTCTACTTCCGCCCTGAAGAGGACGTCATGCGGCAGGCGCTGCGAACGTTCCGGCAGAACCCGGAATCAGCCCCATAGGAGATCGGTCGGGCAGTTCTCCCGGCATACCCCCTGCCACCGGCAGTACGGGCAGCAGAGGACGGTCTCGGTCCGGACTCTCTCTTTATCTCCAAAGACGGCGACCCGCTCGTAGCCGGTCAATTCCGCCCCGCAGCATGGACATGCAGCCATCTTCTCTTCACTCCTGCTCAAGGCTCGATATGGCGGACGCAACCTCTCCCGATGCCTGCTGCAGCCGGGCGAGGTCGTCCGCCGTCTCGCTCGCGTGCTCTCTCCTCTTTGTGTATGCGGCGGTTATGGCACCTTCGGTGGCGTCGACCGCCTCCGCGAGATCTGCATCCAGTTCGCGGCCGAACTGCCGGAACGTCGCGTCGACGTTCTGGATCGTCGCCCACCGGAGATTCTCGGTGTTCCGGACCACAAGGTAGGAGATCTGCTTCTCCAGCCGTGCCCGGATCCGCCTCGCCCGCATCGAGCGCGGCAGCGCCCGGTCGACGAGACCGTTCGTGACCGGGCTGAAGGTGCTCTCCCAGCCCTTCCGCGAGACCCAGTACGGCTCCTGCCGCATCGAGAGCATCCGGTCGTTCTCCTGGGCGTGGTAGGGGATCTCGAAGAGGTCCGCGGCGACGGTCCGGATGGACCCGATGAGGTCGGCGGCCCGCTGCTGGTGGGTCTGCAGGAGCGCGGTCACCTCCCGCTCGACCGCCGTGGTCGTTTCGCCGAGTTCGTGCTCGTAGAACGGCGGGATAGCGGCGGCCACGGCGTTCTGCGCCGCCATCTCGTCCGGCCCCGCCGGGCCGGCGAGCGCGCCTTCCGCGACCCCCATGAGGTGCGCGAGCGATCGCTCCCGGAGCCCCCGCATCTCCTCTTCGAGCGAGATCGCTATCCTCCTGTGATCGCCTTCCAGGATATCGGCGGCATGCCGCCGCTGGAGTTCCGCCTCGCGGATCTTCACCTCGAACGTCCGCATCCGGTCTTCGAGGTCGTCAAGCGGCATCTCCAGCGCCCGCCGGGAGAGATCAAGCCGGAGCGCGACGGCGCCCAGCACGGCCCGGGCCTTCCTCCGGACCGCATCGCGGAGCACGGCGTTCTTCTCGCCGGCGAGGAACCCGACCAGGTGGTCCGAGACCTTCGCCATCCCGCTCGACTGCCAGAGGGCGGCATCCTCGGCCGTTGCAGTGGCAAGCCCCCGTTTCGCCGAGACCGGGAAGATGGTGACCGATCCCTGGATACCCGCCCGCTCGCGGAGCACCGTCTCGAAGAACGCGAGCGCAGTCTTTTGCTCGTCATCGGTGAGGTAATCGACCTTGTTGAGGACGAAGAAGACCTTCGTGACCGCGTCGCGGATCGTCCGAAGGAACTCCACCTCGACCTCGGTGATCGGCGGGTCGGCGGAGACCAGGAAGAGCGCCGCATCGCATTGTGCGAGGAAGTTCAAGGTCATCTCGGTGTTGTGCTGGTGGACGGACCCGATCCCGGGCGTATCGATCAGGACGACACCCTCAGCAAGGATCGGGGAAGGGTGGGTCACCTCCACCTGCAGCACGCCCCGCTCGTTCTTCGGGTTGAACTCCTCCGAGACCGAGTGGAGGAGTGAGCGGTACAGGTCCTGGGATGTGCCGCCCTCGACGACCTCGTCGTCGCGGTTGCCCTGGAACCGGATACGGACGCTCCGCCGGTCGCCGTAGGTCATCAGCGTGGGGATGGCGGTCAGCGGGATCACCGAGCTCGGGAGGAGCGACTCACCGAGGAGCGCGTTGATCAGGGTGCTCTTGCCCCGCTTGAACTGGCCGAGCACGGCGAGGTGGAACCGGCCGGAGTCGAGCCGGCCCGCCAGCTCCCGGAGCTGGTCGGCGTAGGGGGCATACTCAGGACCGAACGATTGGACACGGTCGGCTTCGCAGGCAAGGATTTCGGGCAGGTGCCGGGCGTGGCTGGTCATGGGATCTCTCCTTGACAAATGGGTCTGGATCGTGCGGGCACTGGCCGCATGATGGTAGGAGTTATCAGCCACAAAAGCGGTTAGAGGTGAACTCCATCACCTGAATCTGTAACTCTGTATCTTGCTCTGCAGATAATTAATGCTTTGTTCTCCGATACCTCCGCTCTCCTGATACCTTCCGCCTTCCGGCGTCCCGCTCATGGTCCGCGCCACCGGACGATCGCCGCCGGGATACCCTCGCCGGCCTCGCCCATGACGAGTTCTGCGGCGGATGCAATATTGTCCGCCACCGCCCGGCCGTCCCTGACCGCCGCGAGCCCTGCGCAGCCGAGAGCGATCCCGGCACAGCCCGGGCGCATGGGGTGAGGGCGGCTGTCGGCGACGATCACGGCGACCTCAACCCCGGCGGATGCCCGGATGGCGTCCCGGATCCCGGCGGCGCTCGCCTCCGGGTCGGCGGGGAGGAGGACCACGCATCCCGGCGGGGCGTTGGACGCGTCCACGCCGGCGTTGGGCAGAAGCGTGCCGTGAGCCCGGCAGAGGAGGAAACCCGGCATGCCGCCGACGACGGCATCGCTCTCCTGCAGGATGATCTCGACCATCCGCGGGTCCATCGTGTACCGGCCGGCGAGGTCGCGGGCTGCCGGGGTGGGTTTAACACCGTCGAGCCCGACGATCCGGCCTTCGGCGGTGGCCACCGCCGACTCGGCGACGACGATGCAGTCTCCGCCGCACATACCGCCCGGCCGGGGCGCCGCCGCGATGAGTAGGTCGGCGATCGCATCCCCCGGCCGGATAAGGCCGGTTGCGAGGCCGGAAACGGAGAACCACCGGTCCACGCTGCTCACCACATCGAGCAGACAGCGTCGCGGTAGAGCCGGTCGGTTCCGTCGCAGAGCGCTTCGATATCCGCTGTCGCGCGGGTGAGTTCCTCTTCCGGGTCGCCGCCGGCCGCGATGGCGGCACGGGCACGTTCCAGCCGCCCCATGACGGCCAGTTTGAGGTCCTCGATCATCGATGCCATGCCGCGAGCCCTACCGGACGAACCCGGCCCGTCCGGCGTAGCGGACAGCACCTCCCGCCGCCTCTTCGATCCGGAGGAGCTGGTTGTACTTCTCCACCCTCTCGCCCCGGGCCGGCGCTCCCGTCTTGAGGTGGCCGGTCCGCATGGCGACGGTGAAGTCGGCGATGAACGTATCGACCGTCTCGCCGCTCCGATGGGAGACCATCGCGCCCCAGCCGTTCTGCTGCGCCAATCTGACGGCGGCGATCGTCTCGGTGACGGTGCCGATCTGGTTGGGCTTGATCAGGACGGCGTTCGCCACGCCCTCCCGGATCCCGCGCTCGATCCGCGTAACATTCGTCACGAAGAGGTCGTCGCCGACGAGTTCCACCCGGTCGCCGATCGCTTCGGTCAGCAGCCGCCAGCCGTCCCAGTCGTCCTCGGCAAGCCCGTCCTCGATGACGACGATCGGGTAGGCGCCGGCGAGGTCGCGGTAGCGGTCGACCATCTCCGCGGCAGTCAGGGTCAGGCCTTCGGTCCGGAGTTCGTAGGCGCCGTCGTGATAGAAGCTGCTCGACGCCGGGTCGAGGGCGATGCCGATCTGGGTACCGGGGGTGTAGCCCGCCCGTTCGATCGCTTCCACGATCAGGTCGAGCGGCTCGGTGTTCGAGGAGACCGCGGGCGCAAACCCGCCTTCGTCGCCGACGCCGGTGCTGTAACCCTTCTCTTTGAGGAAGGCTTTGAGGGCGTGGTAGATCTCGGCGCCCCACCGGAGCGCCTCGGCAAACGTCGGGGCGCCGTAGGGGGCGATCAGGTACTCCTGGAAATCAGGACCCTGCCAGTTCGCGTGCACGCCCCCGTTGAGGATGTTCATCATCGGGACCGGGAGGAGCGGTTCTGCCGGGTCGCCCAGGTATTCCCAGAGCCGGCGGCCCTCCGCCGTGGCGGCTGCCCGGGCAACCGCCATCGAGACGGCAAGCGTCGTGTTGGCGCCGAGGTTCTGCTTGTTCGCCGTTCCGTCGAGATCGATGAGCGCCCGGTCCACCGCCTGCTGGTCGCGGGCGTCAAAACCGGTCAGGCGGTCGCCGATGCCGTGGTTGATCAGGTTGACGGGCCGCTGCACGCCCTTGCCGTTGTAGCGACCGGGTGTGCCGTCCCGGAGTTCGAGCGCCTCGTGAACGCCGGTGGATGCCCCGGAGGGGGATGCGGCGCGTGCGTGCGCCCCACAGGCGAGGGTAACTTCCGCTTCGACGGTCGGGTTGCCCCGGGAGTCGAGGATCTCCCGGGCGCGGATCGACTGTATGGTTGTATCAATCTCGGTCATGCTGGTCTCTCCTATGTTCGATCTGGTTTATGAGGGCGAGTGTCCGGATCGCCAGGCGGGTGTTCTCGAGCGTTGATATCCCGCCGTAGATCGAGCGGGAGTAGCCGCCGTTGGCGTTCCGGCACTCGTCGACGAACGTCCGGCACCTCTCCGGGAACCGAAGGGGGCGGCCGGTGAGGGCGGCGCACTCCACGCCGGCGGCGAGGTGCTCGAGGTACGCGGGCGTCGCTCCGGGTGAGTTCAGGTACCCGAACACCGCATCCTCGCACCGCCGGAGGAACCGTTCAGCCCCGAACGTGCCGTGAGGCTCTCCAACCATAGCAAGGATCGCCACGGCGTGAGCGGTCTCGATGAGCGACGAGCGCGGGCGGCCGAACCCGCCGTCAGGGTTGTGGTATGCGGTCAGGTGACGGAGCACGGCGTCCCGGAGCAGCTCGTCCGGGTGGGTCCCGAGGGTCCGGCAGAGGTCGAGGTGCGTGCAGGTCCGTTCGAAGACAGAGGCCGACTCGACTGGACGCTCGCCGGAGCCCTGGAGGGGGTCGAATGACCGGAGCCAGGGGCAGGGGTCGGCGGCCGGCCCTTTCCCGATCAGCGCAAGGCTTCGGAGCGCGTAGGCACCTGCATAGAACGTAGGGTATCTCCCGTCCGGGTGCTGCATCCGGAGCAGAAGTTCGTCGGTGACCGGGTCGGGTGCGAGGGCGCCCAGAAGCCGGAGGGTGTCGAGTGCGAAGAAGGTGTCGGCGGCGTTGGGTTCGTCCAGCCGGTAGTGGCAGTAGCCGCCGCTTGCGCACCGGCGGTCGGCGATAAACCGGATCGTTTGGTTCCGTTCGACGTCTGAGATCATAGAGGGCAGGGGTAGAAGTCATCAGCCGTGTCGGCGGTTGGAGGCGGACTTCATCGCCTGCATCTGATCGTACGACGTTCGGAGAGTGTATGCAAGGATTGGATTAAAAGAGTTGTGTCGGGGCGTACGGGATGGGTTTTCTCCATTCAGGGTGCCTGGGGGGGCGATCATTGTTATACCGCGTCCGGCGGCATATCAGGGCCGTTCATTGAGCCCGGGGGGCGTTGCTCAAACCGGTGAGCCCTCTCACCCTGACTTAGTCGCACCCGGGCGGGATCAGGCCCCCGCCTCCGCCAGGCGATCCTCAACCCAGGTCTGGACGATCGGCTTGAGGTCCCGGCCGTGGAGGCCCTTTTCGCGGGCGATGCCCTGGAGGTAGGCCTCGAGCTTCCCGAGAACCTCGAAGACGACCGCATCGAGCTCGTCCTCCGTCGGCTGCATCTGCCCGCGGGCGATCAGCATCGTACGTCAGACCGAAGGCCTTCGAGCAAGGATGTTGAGGCCCGGTTCCTCGTGATCGACCGGGCTCACGATACATCCCCCAGTCCCACCTCAACCTCCTCGATGGTGGGGAGGCTGCCCTTCAGCGTGCGCTGCACAGATTCCCTATCAGGCCGGGACCCGGAAAGGGCTTGAAGAGAAACCGTATAAAAAGACGATACCCGGGTTATCTCCCGACAATCCGGTGTTCGGCGGTCAGCTCCCCGACCTCTGCAAACATCGCGGCAATCGGGCAGAAGCGGGTTGTCGTCTGATCGATGATCCCCGAGATCACCTCGTCGTCCACGGCGGCGCGGAGAGTGATCGTCAGGTGGACGCGATCGAAGAGCGCGGGCATGGTCTGTCTCCGTGTCGCATGGATCGCAATGGTCATCTCGTCGGGGACGATATCGTGGTCCGAGAGGGCAAGAAGGATCTTGATACCCACGCATCCCCCGAGCGAAGCGAAAAGATAGTCGATGGGATTGGGCGTCTTCCCGCCTCCGCCCAGGTGGCGGTGCGCATCTATCCGGATGCTCTCGCCGGACGGGAGGGCGGCGGAGAACCGCATTCCGCCGTCGTACGATACCGTCATATCGACCGGGTTGAACTCCATCCGGGACCTGTCCCAGGGGATCTCACTATTCATCATATCTCCATTGCATCCCGGTCGTTATAATACGGGAAGCCCGGCAGCCGCACCTCCGCGTCGTGCAGGGCGCACTTCCCCGAACGCGAGGAAGCACCCCGGAGGCGGCCCCTCAAGTCCCCTCACCGATACCCTGATGGCGCATTCGCACCCACGCATGCCAGGAAGTACCGGGATGGATCTTACGACCTTCTTTAACGATGAGGGAGTCGACCTCTTCGCCTGGGTAGACATCGAGCACCTCCCCGACGCAGACAGGAGAGCGGTGCTGGAGTTTCTCCCGGCCGCCCGGTCCGTGATCGTCTTCGGAAAGGAGATCCCGACCCCCGTCTACCGGATGCCGCAGAGAGAGAAGACCCGGGAGATGCTCCGGATCGCCCAGAGCCTCGACAGCGCCGCCGTGCGGCTCGCCGGCCGCCTGGATACGGAAGGTTTCCCGGCCCGCCCGGTCCCGCTCTACCTGCCCGTGCAGGTCGTCGACGGGAAGGTGCAGGGCGTCGTCCGGCTGAAGCATGTCGCAGCGGCCGGAGGGCTCGGGGAGATCGGAAGGAACACCGTTCTCCTCACCCCCCGCTTCGGCCCGCGGCAGTTCCTCAGCGGTGTCGTGACCGGCTCGCCGGTCGGGGGGCCTGGCATCGGTGATGGAGCCGCGAGTGACCGTGCGCCGCTCTGCACGGGGTGCGGGGCCTGCATCCGGGCATGCCCGAACGGAGCGGTAGGGCCGGACGGCGTCGATGCGTTCCGGTGCCGGACCGTGCGGGCATGGGTCCCGCCCCCGGTCGTCCCGGCCGTGAAGTGGCTGCTCCGGCGGCAGTTGCTGATCAGGAGTATCGCCCCGCTTGCGCCGTTCATCGCCGGGACGGCAACGATCCGGTGCAGCCTCTGCGTCACCGAATGCCCGAAGTTTCCCGGGGAAGAGCGAAGGAGTTAAGACCCAATCTATCTGCCGGACCTGCGACGCCGAATCTTTCCGGGGGTTTTTATCGTCCCCGGACCCAACATAATGCATGGATATCTTCGATTCGGTCTACCAGGGCACGCCCCCCTGGGACATCGGCCGGCCCCAGAAGGAGTTCGTCGACCTGGCGAGGAGAGGGGAGATCACGGGCTCCGTCCTGGACGTGGGGTGCGGAACCGGGGAGCACGTCCTCTTCTTTGCAGCAGAAGGGCATGAAGCGTGGGGGATCGACGCCGCCCCCCTTGCGATTCGGAAGGCAGAGGAGAAGGCTGCGGAGAGAGGACTCCCGGCGCACTTTCTCGTCGGCAACGTGCTTGACCTCTCCGCACTCGGCAGGACGTTTCAGACCGTCATCGACTCCGGGCTCTTCCACACCCTCTCCGACGAAGACCGGCCGATCTTCGCGGAGAGCCTCGCGACCGTTCTCGCGCCCGGCGGGAGCTACTTCATGCTCTGCTTCAACGAGCAGAATCCCGGCGAGTACCCTCTGCCGAGGAGGATCACGCAGAAGGAGATCCGGGAGAACTTCCGGGACGGGTGGTCCGTCAACTACATCAGGCCGGCGGTCTTCGAGAACAGTATCCTGGCCGAAGGGCACCGGGCCTGGCTCGCGTCGATATCAAAAATAGCCCGGGATTGAGGGCCGGGACCGCCGGTGAACCCCGGCGGTTAACCGCGGTCTCTCCAGGCTCCCTCCTCTCCTGCAAACCGGTACTCCCCCTCCGGGACGAAGATCTCAAAGCGCACCCCCTCGCCCTCAAGGCCGGTCTCCCGGATGGTGATGCCCGTGATCGCGAGGATCTCACGGGTGAGAAAGAGGCCGAGTCCCGTGTTCTTCCCGAAACCCTTCCGGAAGATCTTCTCCTTATCGGCAGCGGGGATGCCAGTTCCGTCATCGGTATAGACGATCGCAAGACCGCCCGGGGCCCCGGAAGAGGAGACGGATATCCGGGATATCTCTCCCCCGTGCCGGACCGAGTTCTCCATAAGGTTGTAAAAGACCTTCCCGATCAGGGGGTCGGCATAGACCCGGAGCCCCGCGACCCCGATCTCCACCCTGACCCCATCCAGCGGGAGTTCGTCTGCCACCTGCCGGATCAGGGCCGCCGCATCGTGCCATGCCGCCTCGTTCA
Organism: Methanoculleus caldifontis; assembly: GCF_032842345.1. Lineage (NCBI taxonomy): Archaea > Methanobacteriati > Methanobacteriota > Methanomicrobia > Methanomicrobiales > Methanomicrobiaceae > Methanoculleus > Methanoculleus caldifontis. Next base: position 439,383 of record NZ_WBKO01000002.1, read on the forward strand.
CGCCGATATCCTGGTAGAAACGGGTGAACTCGACCTGCCGCTGGATCGTTCTCGCAGCCTGGAGCTCGTTAGCCACGTAGCGGATAAGCGTCGGGTCCGCGGGCAGGCGTCCCGACTCGAGATCCATCTGCGTGATCTCAAGATACCCCAGCAACCCCGCCAGCTGGTTCAGGATATCGTGCCGGGTGATGGACGAGAGGGTGTTGAGCTTCTTGTTCGCCTCCCTGAGCGCCTTCTCCGCCCGCATTCGTTCCCCGATCTCCGCGTCGCGCTCATGCACGACCTCCTGGACCCTCCGGTACGTCCGGGCGTTCTTCATGGCGAGCCCGCAGACCTCCGCTATGAACCGGCTGATGTCGATATACTCCTCCATCCGCTCCGGCACGGGGACCCCTTCGAGCAGGAGGATACCGAGACGGGAGGTCCCGTGCCGGACCTCGATGGAGAACCCGTCCTCGCCGTGCCGTCCGGCGGGCAGGCTCCCCTCCGTAAAAAGTCCCTCTCCCTGCTCCCCGGCCTCGTAGCAGCCGGGCGGACGGCTGACGATCCTGCCCGCCACCCCTTCGTCGACGGGCGCAAAACCGATCCTTGCCGGGCCGAAGAGGATGGTGAAGAGGTTGAGCATCTCCTCTACCACCGTCTCCTCGCTCCGGAGCTCCGTGATCCTGCCGAGTATATCGATGGTCATCGCATAGTCGGCGGATCTCCGGTTCGCCGCGGCGATGGCGTCCCGGAAGGCCCGGTTTGCGGCATCCAGCCGCCACTCGAGATACAGATGGCTGATATACCGGCGGAGCGGCTCGATGCCGACGGGGATCCGTACGGCAGGTATCCCGAGCTCCTCACCGAGGACTGCGAGGAGCCGGGGACTCTCGGGGTCGATGCCCGTATCGATCAGCACGACCTTCCGGACCGACCCGCCGGAGAACTCCTCCGGCGCTCCACCGAGGAGTCCGAGGGCTGCGATGTGGTCCTTCCACCGTGACAGGATGCCCGGGACGACCATGAGCGCCCCCTCCGCGACGCAGGCGTCGAAGAGGGGTTCGGGCAGGAGGACACCCCGCATGAGGTCGGGTGCCGTCACGGCGGGGCCGGCTCCCGGCCGGTCGGGGGGTTCGAACCTCTCCCCGCACCTGAGGATGCAGATCCGGTCGCAGGTCTTTTGCATCTCCTGGAACGGGCCCTCGATCTCGTCTCCCCACCGTACCCGCCTCCCACCGCAGCCGATACAGGACGTCCCCGTGACAAGATCCGGAAACTCCCCGGCGGCAACGACCGCCGCCATCTCGCGGGCCAGGTTCTCGCAACAGAGAACCCCGAACTTCCGGGTCATAGAGAGGCCTCCTCAAGCGGATAAGCTCCCCACTTCCGCACCGCAGCAGAGATCGCGAGAAGGACGCTCCCGGGCACCTGCCAGGGGATCTCGCCGTGGTTGTCCGAGAGGATGAATCCCCCGCCCGGACCGGCGGCGGCGATCGCCCTCTTCACCTCCGTCTCCGCACGGGCAGGCGTCCACCGGCACATCTCGATCGCGTTGAGGTTCCCGATCACCGCGAGCCTCCCCGCAGACTGCCGTTTCAGGGCGGCGAGATCGTCGAACGTGCTGACACCGACACCGACACTGCCGGTCCCGGCCAGGTCGTCGATGACGGGGAGGGCCCGTGCGGAGGCGAGGCCGGTCGCAACGTCGCCCCGGATCCGGGGTATGGTCCGCTTTGCCACGACAAGACCCGTCCGGCGGTAGAGGTCGAGGGGCGTCATATCCGTCGAGGCAAGGGGATCGGCGTAGGTGACGGCGGTGGCGCCGGCCTCGAACTGGGCGTTTGCCCACCTGACGCAGAACTCCTCGTTCTTCGCCATCAGTTTCCAGAAGAGGTCCGGCTCACCGTAGAGAAGGTCGATGTACGCGTCAAACCCCATCTGTATCACCGGGAGGGAGAAGGGGGATACCACCGAGCCTATGATGGGCACGTCGTCGCCGACCTCCCGCTTCAGCAGTTCGATCGTCCGGAGTCCGAAGAGCAGGGACGGGCTCTCCTCGACGGTCGGCACCTCGAGGGCTTCGATCTCGTCGGCCTCCCGGATCGGCGGCCGGCCGGCGTTGGGCGGACCGTCGTCGCGGAAGATGACCTCTCCTCCCCAGGCCTCGACCTCGGAGGCCGCGTAGCAGAATGAGGTGACGCAGTCGCCGCCGAACTTCTTTAAGAGCCGGAGCTGGCCCGCGGCGACGTACTCCGGCCGGGAGAAGTACTCCCGGATGGAGAGCCCCAGCTCCTTCGCCCCGTACATGGTGAAGAAGAGGAAGAGCGGGACACGGTCGGGCTCCTCGAACCTCAGGGCAGCGGCGGTCCTCTCCGCCGGCGTCATCTCTCCGGCCATACGGCTCCCCCCATCATCCGGACGGCCTCGAGGGTCTCCGACGCCGAGCAGCCGAAGGCATCGGCTCCCGTCTCTCTCCAGAGAGCCGGGTCGAACCTGAACGGCGCGCCCCCGACGATCACCCGGACTTCCGGCATCGCTTCCCTGATGCGGGCGATCGCCTCCCTGGCCCTGAGCGCGGCGGGGAGCATCAGCGTGGATATGAGCAGGATCTCGATCCGGTCCCGGATCACGCTCTCCACGAGCGAATCGACCGTCACTCCCGAGCCGTAATCGATCACCTCGTAACCGCCCGCCCGGAGCACGGCGAGGATGATCTGCTTGCCCAGGGTGTGGTGGTCCTCAAGAACTGCTATCGCAATCTTCGGCCGGTGCCTGCGGCTGGGACTGCCCGGCGGGAGCATCGTATTGACAACCTCCTCGCAGATCCGCCCGCTGATGTAGACCTGCGAGAGAGCAACCTGCCCCTGCTCCCAGTCTCTCCCGATCTCTTCGAGAACAGGGATGATCAGGCCCTCGATACAGTCGACGGGGGAACCCGCGGCGCAGGCGTCCCGTATGATCTTCCCTGCCCGCATCCGGTCCACACCCAGCAGTGCCTCCTTGAGTTCATCGCCAGAGGAGGAGAGGGGTGCGGCCCGGCCCGGGAGATCCTGGAACTCCGGTCCCATGCAGTAGAGGTGTTCTGCCGTGAGGATAAATGAATCGGAAGAGAACCGGAGACGGTAGACGATATTGTCGGATTCCGGGCCGTAGTCGATGTTATGGGGGCGGAAGAACAGGCGTCCGGGTGAGGACGCCGGGGCCCGATAGAGGACCGGCCCTCCTCACGCCAGCTCGTGCTTCCGGAGGAACTCCCTGACCTGCCTCGACTCGATCCAGCCCCGGTCGAGATCCGTGATGTAACCGTTGATCCGGTCGACCTGTTCACGGATCCTCCCCGTGATCCTCTCTTCGTCGAACAGTTCGCTCATGCCGAGGATCACCTGGAGGGGCTGGCGGATGTGGTCGCCGAGGATGGCGAACTGTTCGATGTTCCGCTCGATCTGCTCGAAGGCCTGCTGCCGGAGCTGCTCGTTCTGCTTCCGCTCGGTGACGTCCCTGCCGACCACGTGAACCCCGATCACCGACCGCTCGCGGACGATCGGGGACTCGTTCAGTTCAAGGAACGCCACGGACCCGTCTTTACGGCGGAACTCGATCTCGAGCCCCTCGACCGGTTCGCCCCGGACCACCTTCTTGCGCCCCTCCTCCCAGACAGGGAGGGACGACGGGGCGACGTAATCGCGGCACTTGCGGCCGGTCAGTTCGCCCGGGGTGTAGCCGAGGATCCGTATCACCGCCGGGGAGATGTAGGCGATCCCCCCGTCGTGGTAGCAGGTGTAGATCATGTCGAAGCTCTGCTGCGTGATCTCCCGGAACTGCGACTCGGTCTTCTCGAGGTGCTCACGGGCCTGGAAGAGTTCGATCGTCCGGCCGAGGCGCCCGGCGACCGTATCGACGAGCGCCCGCTCTTCACGGAGGAACGGCCCCTCGTCCGCTTCCGGCATCTCGCGGATATAGCAGACCTCAACCGCCCCGACCATCTCCCCGTGGACGACGACCGGCGACGCCTGCCGCCAGGGCGTCTCCCGGAACCCCTCCGTTTCAAACCCGCGCCCGCGTATCGTGATCCGGGCGGCGGCATCCTCCGGGTACTGCCAGCCGGAGGGAAGCACCAGGGCGGCTTCACGGAAGATCTCATCGAGCGAGATCCCCGGCCGTTCGACTATCCGGGAGATCCCGTAGAGGCACGAGAGTTCTTTCACCCGCTCGTTCAGGTCATGCGTCAGACTCCGCAGGGCATCCTCCACCCGCCTCCTGTCGGTGATATCCCGTGAAGTGACCGCGATCCGGGTGACGGTGCCGTCCGCACCCCGGACTGGATAGAGCACGGTATCGTACAGGCGTCCCTCCCACATATCTTCGAACCGTGCCGGCTTGCCCGAGACGGCGACTTCGTGGAGGCGGGCCGCGTACATCCCTGCCACATCCGGCGGGAAGAGGTCGGATAGGCTCGTGCCGATAAGGCTCTCCCGGGAGAGACCGAACCGCCGGATCGATGTCTCGTTAGCGTCGATGAGCCGGCCCTCCGGATCGAGGAGGACGATCAGCTCTTCGGGAGCGTCGAGGAGAGCACGGGCGGTCACTTCGCCCGCGCGGCGTTCATCCTCGGCACGTTTCCTGTCGGTGATGTCGTAGAGCTGTTCGATGACGAAGACGACCTCCCCCCGCTCGTCGAGGATGGGGCTGGAGCGACACTCCAGGTGGCGGCCGAGCTCGGGTACGAACTTCTCGACGACCGCGAGCCTCCTGCTCGCGAGCGCCCGGTCCGTCGCGCAGACCGTGCAGGGTCCGGCCCGCCCGATCAGCTTGTAACATTTCCGTCCCTTCGCCTCCTCCGGCGTCACCCCGAGGATCTCGTAGCCGGCCCGGTTATACCGGAGGATGGTATGGTCAGGGAACTGGATGCCGACGATATCGCCGAGGTTCTCGAAGAGGCCCGAAAACAGAGGATCGATCTCCTCGCCGGTGACGTCCTGCCAGGTGACGGCGGCACCGGAGATCGCACCGGACGTGACGACGGGCGAGGCGGATACGGCGAGCCGGACGATCCTCCCTGAGCGGTCGCGGACGGTCAGCCGGCAGGACCGGAGATCCTCTCCTGCAAGGGCCCGGTCTCCGGGAAGGTCTCCGGGCTCGACCGGTCTCCCATCTGGATAGGAGACCGATACGTCCCCAGCCGTCTCCCCATTCCCTGAGAGCGCCCGGGCTATCCCGGTTTCCTCATCCGAGCGCGCCGCAATAACCCGGCCGTCGCGATCGTAGACGGCGCCCTGCCGGCCGATGGCGGCAAGGAGCGCGTCGCGCTCCGCTTCGGCCCGGACGGCGCGGGCGGCAAGGCTCCGGTTCTCATCAACCAGGGTCTCGATGCCGTCTCTCAGCCTCTCCCGTGACCGGGGGTCGAGGGCTTCGTCTCGCAGCATCTGCAGGAGTTCTGCCGCGGACGGATCGGGCTCGCTCTCCATCTACCACCTCGTTCTCAGGGATACGGCACGGGCCCGCATACGTGCGGCGGCATCCGCACCTGCGGCCCTCTCTTCGATGAGGCAGCGGTCCGGCAGGCGCACCCAAAAACCCAGGTTGACTGAGGAGGATTCTCCACCCGGCCTGCCGGGATGCCGGCGGAACACCGCCGTCTCAGCGGGTATGGGATGGACAGATGCCGGCATACGATCATCCACTCTGGGGAGCAACATAGTCTGTACAACAGGTATACGGTTGATCGAATAAAACTGGCTGGCATTTGAATTGTGGTTCCAATAATAAAGTCCGGGAATCCCCGGTCCAGTCGGCCGGGAGAGGGCTGTCGCATGCTGTTTCCGTGAATCACCGGGAATTCAGGCCTCAATCAGGCTGCCGGGCATTCCCGACCACGGCACGTTCGCCCATGAGGTCCTGAGATCGCAGCCCGGCCAGAACACTTCGGTCGTCTCTGCCGCGTCAAACGTCGGGATCAGCACCGGGTTCGCGAACCCCGGCATGAGTCCGGCAGCAAAATGCCCTTCATCGCCGCCATGTGGGCTGGGCGAGATCGTGCCCGTCATCGCCCTCGCGATCGGGGTGCGGCGGAGGCTTTGACTCGCGATGAGCCTTACAGGCCATGTCCTGGCCGGGACTTCCTGGCCGGATGAGAGACGCCGTCCGGTCTCGTGACCGAACCGTAACGGAAGGCATGCAGGCCACAATGACTGCGACCGGAGGAAGGACAGGTAGCCGGATCGCTGACCGGCGAAAAAGAGGATGTGAAGGTGAGAGGCTTAGTTCTTCTTTCCCTTTGCCGGAGCCTTTGCCGGGGCCTTTTCCGGAGCCTTCTCCTGCATTTTATCCTGGGACTTCTTATCCTTTGCCATAAATGACACACCTCCCTCCCGAGGTGGGATATATCTGATATCACCCGGTCCGGTTATAAATTTTATGCTCGATCAGCCGGGCTATCCGGAATCAACGCAGAATATGACGTTATTTTTCGCCCCTTCGCCACGAGGGCGGCGGGGGCCGCACCAGGGAGTCGTTCTGGTGAGAGATCGCAAAAATGGGGTGTGGGCGGGGGGCAGGGCCTACCCGTTTCTCCTGGCGCTGGAGAGCATGTAGAGGACGATGATGGAGAGCGCCCCGACCACCTCGACGACGAAGACGAGGGCCATGGTCGGGATCGTCCCGAGGCCGACCGGCATCCCGGCCGGCGCCGACCCCGTTCCCGCGAGCCAGTCGCAGAAGAGGGCGGCGCCGACCGCCAGCATGACGGCAGCCATGAGGACGAAGATGAGCAGCCCGATGACCTCGGTCTTCCGTAACGTCTTTCCCCCAAAGCGCATCGACTTTACCCCCGCTCCCGGTCTGAAGGCAGGCGGGACGACTCCGGCCGCCAGGGCGAGGACGATCCCGAGGGCAACGGGGATCCTGCTGCTCTCACGCATACGCCTCACCTCGCCGGTCCGGTCCGGGGATCAGGAGCAAACCGGCACGCGGGAACCGCCGGCCGGTGGCGAAGGTTCTCGCCGGGACTTGATAGTCTATCGCCATGACAGGGAGGCCTGGTGCTGTATCTGCGGTCGGCAGGCGGGGAGTCATCGAATCACCCGGAACATATGGAATCTCTCCTTTCATCAGCGTAGAATCGTCGATGCGTCAACTCCGTGGCCGCGAGACGGATTCTACATGATTGAACATTATAATACTGTGAGACAGATGATCTATTTAATGATTTTCATGCCTCTTCCGGCAGACCCGGAGGAACGGGCTCTGCGGCAACAGAGCGGGCACCAGAGATTTTATTCGCCGACGCCCATGAGGAGAGAACGTCGGGCGCCGCAGGCGCAGACCCTGGAGAACACCGGAACGGCCCTGGAAAAAACGCCCATTTCCAGGAGGGCAATAGAGGAAAAATTCGGAATATACCAAGATTTTTATCCGCCTCCCCCCAACGGATATTGAATGCCCCGCATCTATCTCGGAAAGATCCTCCTACACTGGTGCGACGCCTGCCACGCCCCGGTGCTCTCCGGGGCCTGCGCCTGCGGCGCCCCGACCCGCCCGGTGGCCGTCACACCGCCGGGGGACGCCCGGCCCGCGTTCCCCGACGACATCGAACGGGTCAACCGTATATTCAGCGAGCACTTCGGAGCGCCGCTGATACCGGAAGGCCATATCGCGCTCCTCAACAAAGTCCCCGCGGAGGACCGGATGGACGAGATCGTCCTCGGCGGCGCGGTCGTGGGCGCGGTTCGCTACTTTCCCGATGAACGGCGCTGGGAACCCCTTCCGCGGCCCGCCGCCGCGGCATACCTGCGACCGGCAAAGCGTTACGTCGTCGTCGACGACGGCGCGGTCCCGTTCATCCGTGACGAAGGGGCAAGCGTCCTCGCACCGGGCCTCGTCTCGATCGACCCTGCCGTCGCCGAGGGCGACGAGGTCTTCATCCTGACGCGGACGGGCGAGTGCATCGGTGTCGGCAGGGCAAAAGTCGACGCCGCCACCGCGGAGACGATGGAGCGGGGGCTTATCGTCCGGACCAGGAAGAACATCGCGTCGGTCTCGCTCCCCGGTGCGGCGACGTGGGAGGACGCCGTCGCGGCGAACAAGCAGATCCTCGCAGACTATGAGGCCGCGAGCGTCAAGTTCGTCCGGGAAGTCGCGGAGAAGAATACGCAACAGCCCACGGTCTCCTACTCCGGCGGGAAGGACAGCCTCGCGACGCTGCTCGTCGTTCAAAAAGCGCTCGGCCCGGTGCCGCTCCTCTTTGCCGACACGGGGCTTGAGTTCCCGGAGACCTGCGAGAACGTCGACGCGGTCGCTGAGCGCTACGGGCTTACCGTTCTGCGGGTCTGCGACGAGGAGACGTTCTGGCAGGAGTTCGAGAAGAGCGGCCCGCCGGCCGTCGACAACCGCTGGTGCTGCAAGGTCTGCAAGCTCCACCCGATCGGCCGCCTGATCGGCGAGAACTGGGGCGAGTGCCTCTCGTTCATCGGGCAGCGGAAGTACGAGTCGGTGAAGCGGATGCAGAGCAGGCGGGTCTGGCGGAACTCCCACGTCCCGCAGCAGCTCTCGGCGGCCCCGATCCAGCAGTGGACGGCGATGCACGTCTGGCTCTACATCCTCCGGGAGAAGGCCCCCTACAACCCCCTCTACGAGCGGGGGCTCGACCGCATCGGGTGTTTCATGTGTCCGGCAAGCGATCTGGCCACGCTTGAGATCATCAGGGAGTCCTGCCCCGACCTCTGGGCGATGTGGCTGGAAAAACTCTCGGCCTGGCAGGAGAAGCAGGGCCTCTCCCACGACTGGATCGAGCGCGGACTATGGCGGAAGCGGGGAGACGCGGATGAAGAAGAAGATAGTTATAATTGATTACGGGGTCGGCAACCTCCGGAGCGTTCTCCGGGGCCTGGAGCGGGCCGGAGCAGCGGTGACGATCACGGCGGACCCGGAGACGATCGCCTCGGCCGACGGGATCGTCCTCCCCGGCGTGGGGGCGTTCCGGGACGGGATGGAGATGCTCGGCGGTCTCGGAGAGACGGTCCGCACCGCTGCCAGGGGGACGCCGCTTATCGGGATCTGCCTTGGGATGCAGATGCTGATGGACAGGAGCGAAGAGCACGGCATCCACCGGGGGCTCGGCCTCGTGCCGGGAGACGTGAAACGCTTCGCCCCCGTTGCCGGGGAGAAGGTCCCCCACATGGGATGGAACACCATCCGCTTCGAGGGGCAGGACCCGCTCTTTGAGGGACTCCGCGAGGAGGAGTACGTCTACTTCGTCCACTCCTACTACGCGGCGGCCGCACCGGAGCATACCCTCACGAGCACCCCCTATATCCGCCCCTTCGCCTCCTCAGTCAAATGCGGGCTCACCTACGGCGTCCAGTTCCACCCCGAGAAGAGCGGGGCGGTCGGGCTCAAGATCCTCGAGAACTTCATCGAGCGGGTCTGCTGAACGGTGGGGGCCGGGCGGACACCCTTCCTTTAGCCCACGGGAAGGCCTGCACTCTCTCTAACGATTTTTACTCCGAGGCACACCTTCATGCCGGCTCGATCTCACGCGAAGCGCCGAGCGTGAGCACCGAAGGTGCGAGCCGCGAAGGGTGGGAACCATCGATGACCGTGCAGACCTCGCGGCGACACTGCGCCGCCAGGCTGCCTGCGCAAAAAATAGAGGGGGATCAGTTCCCGTTGCCCTGGCTGCGCATCTCCTGGTCCCGGAGGACGCCCCGCTGGATCTTCCCCGAGAGGGTCTTTGGAAGATCGGAAACAAACTCGATCGTCCTCGGGTACTTGTAGGGGGCGGTGGTGTTCCTGACATGCGCCTGGATCTCCTTGACGAGCGATTCGGAGGGCTGGTAGCCGGGCTTCAAGACGATGAAGGCCTTGACGACCATTCCCCGGATCAGGTCGGGCGACCCGACCACCGCCGACTCCTGGACGGCGGGGTGCTCCATGAGCGCGCTCTCGACCTCGAACGGCCCGATCCGGTAGCCGGAGGACTTGATGACGTCGTCGTCCCGCCCGATGAACCAGAAATAGCCGTCCTCGTCCTTGAGTGCCTTGTCGCCGGTGTAGTAGAACCCGTTCTGGAACGACTCCCGGTTCGCTTCGGGGTTGTCCAGGTACTCGACGAAGAGCCCGACGGGCCGCGGGTCGAGTTTGACGGCGATCCGTCCTTCCTCGCCGTCGGGAACCGGGCGTCCGTCGTCGTCGTGGAGCTCGACGTGCCAGCCGGGGACGGGTTTTCCCATGGAGCCGGGCTTATACTTCATGCAGGGGAAGGTAGCGATGCAGCAGACGGTCTCCGTCTGGCCGTAGCCCTCGTAGATGGGCTGCCCGGTGCCTTCCTGCCAGACACGGATCACCTCGGGGTTGAGGGGCTCGCCGGCGCTGCAGCAGTGCCGGAGGTCCCGGAAGTCGAACTTGTCGAGGTCGGCGAGGATCAGCATCCGGTAGACCGTCGGGGGGGCGCAGAAAGTGGTCACCTCGTACTTCTCGATCAGCGGGAGGAGCTCGGTCGCACCGAATCGCCCCCGGACATCGTAGACGAAGACGCAGGCTCCGGCGATCCACTGGCCGAAGATCTTGCCCCACGCGCACTTCGCCCACCCGGTATCCGAGAAGGTCAGGTGCACGTCGTTCGGGTGCAGGTCCTGCCAGAGCGAGGCGGTGATGATGTGCCCAAGCGGGTAGCCCTGGTTGTGCAGCACCATCTTCGGCTCGCCGGTGGTGCCCGAAGTGAAGTAGATCAGCATCGGGTCGGTCGATCTCGTCTTCTTCGCGACGGGCATGCTGACCTTGTGGTGCGAGACCGGTGCAGGATACTCGAGCTCGTGCGGGTAGCTCGCCCACCCCTCCCGCTCTCCGTCGGCGAGGAAGAGGGTATCGAGCAGCGGGCAGGCGTCGGCGATCTCGTCGACCTTCTCGGCGTTCTCGCTGTTGGTGATGATCATCCGGAACTTCCCCGCCCGGATGCGGTATTTGATGTCCTTCGGGGTCAGCATCGTCGGGCAGGGGCAGAAGACCGCGCCGAGTTTGATGAGCGCGATGACGAAGATCCACCACTCGGGGATCCGCGGCAGCATCAGCATCACCCGGTCGCCCCTCTTGATGCCGTATTTCAGGAGGATGTTTGCGGCGCCGTTTGAGAGGTTCCGGAGGTCGCGGAAGGAGTACTTCCTCTCGTGCCCCTGCTGGTCCACCCAGATCATGGCGAGCTTGTTCCGGTCGGTCTCGGACCACCGGTCGATCACGTCGTAGCCGAAGTTGAAGTGTTCGGGAACATCGATCGTGAAACCGGCGCAGGCGGCCTCGTAATCGGTCATGTTGTGCTCCCGCCTGACGGCAGGCGGAGTTCCTGCCGTGGCCGCAGCCTCGACGCCGCTGCCGGAGACGCCGTTGCCGTCCAGATGCGTCGTGCAGAGTTCGTTGAGCCATTCCGACCGCGACTTGCCGAGGGAGTCGCAGATTGTATCGATCTTTTTCACCAGGTCATCCTGCATCGTGACCGAGTATCGCACCATGCTTACCATTTTGTGGTGCACCATATCACCTTTTTGATTTGTTCCGCACCAGATCGCAGAACCAGCACCCCCTTCCGGTGCGTGAGGGGCCGGCCCCCGCCGGGCGCCACGTTCAAATAGGGACGGCGCGATCCGGTTGCACATGGCCGGGCAGACAATCCTCGTTACGGGCTCGACGGACGGCATCGGAAGAGCGGCGGCCCGCATCCTTGCCGGGCAGGGCCACCGCGTGCTGCTCCACGGCAGGAGCAGGGAGAAGGGCCGGAGAGTTCTCGACGAACTGGAGGAGGAGACCGGTTCCGACCGGCTGAGCCTCTTCATCGCCGACCTTGCGGTGCAGGAGCAGGTGCGGGCCCTCGCTGGGGAGATCGGCGACGCGTACGGGAGGCTGGACGTGCTCGTCAACAACGCCGGGGTCTTCATGCCGGAGCGGAAAACCGCATCCGACGGTATCGAGATGACATTCGCCGTGAACTACCTCGGCGGGTTCCTGCTCACCCACGAACTCCTCCCGCTCCTCTCGGCGAGCGCTCCCGCGAGGATCGTCAACGTCGCGTCGATCACCCACCGGAGCGTGCAGGCACCCGACCTGGCGAACCTGCCGGGTTTCGAAAATTACGACGGCTACAAAGCCTACGCCGTATCGAAGCTCGGGGTCGTCGCCTTCACCGCCCGCCTCGCCCGCATCCTTGAGGGGACGGGGGTGACGGCGAACTGCCTCCACCCGGGAGCGATCGATACCAAACTCCTCAGGGCCTACTGGGGGGAGCGGGGTGGCGGCGCCCCCCCGGAGAGGGGAGCGAAGGTGGTGGTGCATCTCGTTGTCTCGCCGGAAGCCGGCAGGATGAACGGCAGGTACTTCGAGGAGACACGGTGGACCAGCCCGTCGGCCCTGGCTCTCGCTCCGGAGATCCAGGAGCAGTTCTGGGGGATGGGGCTCAAACTTACCAGCAGCGAGGAGTGGCGACTCCGGGGGAAAGCATATGCCGGATGAAGGAGAGCGATAGCCTGCCCGGTGGACGGGCAGTGAGCACGCGGAGGGAGAATGCATGAAACGTGACCTGAAAGGTGAAGGGAAAGCGGAGACGAAGGAGTACTGGTGCGAGATCTGCGGAGCGGCCTGCGACGAGATCACCGAAGAGACTTACCCGGATCTGAGAAAGGCCCGGACGCTCTGCCCGGACTGCAAAAAGTCCTACGAGGAGTCCTGCAGGCTGCAGTGACAGAGAGAGCGGCGATGCACGGCGGAAGGCCGGGCGCGCACCGGCATCCGTCTCCGGGATGACGCCGGAGGGAACGATTTATAGGGCCGGATGGATATCCTTCCTGCGGAGGAGACCCCGGTCAAGCCGCGCATCCGTATCAGTCATGACACCGACGACGCGCTCCGGCGGACGTACGGCCACGCTCCCCGCCCGGGCACAGGGCGACGGGATCCTCATCGTCGACGCCGATCAGAAGATTGTGCATGTCAACGCACCGCTGCAGGATCTTCTCTGCGTTGACGAGGAGGAACTCCCGGGAGCGGATGCTCTCTTTGCCGTCGAAAAGCACCTCTTTCCCCTCCTGGAAGAGGGCGGTTCCGGCGAGGAGGTCATCGCCCTCCTCCGGGGCGAGCCGCGCCCGTCACCGGTCATCCTGAGCGTCCGGGCACCCGGGACAGGCGTCCGGAGACTCTCCGTCACGTCGAGCACCATCGATACCGTTACGCCCGCGATCCGGCTCCTCGTCTTTCACGATACGGGCGAGGCAGGGGGCGCGGAGACCCCGAGCGTTCCCGGGGAGTTTCCCCCGATCTTCTTCGTCCAGGACCGCGACCTCCGGTACAGCTGGTTCTGCACCACCGGTGAACCGGAGCCCCCCCCAGACCTCGCCGCGGGGAGTACGGACGCCGATCTCTTCTGCCCGGGAGACGCCGCACGGTTGACCGAACTCAAGCGCCGGGCCCTGGAAACCGGGGAAATGGTGAGGGAAGAGGTCCTCCTCACCGTCAACGGGGTCACCCATACCTTCGACACGACGCTGGTGGCGGTGAAGGACGGCAGGGGGAAGGCGACGGGGGTCATGGGGACCCTGCTCGACGTCACGGCCCGGCAGCGGGCGATCGAGGCGCTTGTAAAGAGCAGGAGGCAGCTCGCCACCCTGCTGAGCAACCTCCCGGGTATGGCCTACCAGTGCAGGGCAGACAGCAAATGGACGATGGAGTTCGTGAGCGAAGGGGCGGAGAGGATCACGGGTTACCCCCCGGACGACCTCATCGGCAACCGGCGGGTCGCTTACGGCGACCTCATCCATCCCGGAGACCGGGTGCGCGTCGCAGAGGAGGTCGCCGCCGGGCTCGACGAAAAGAGGCCCTTCCAGACGACCTACCGCCTTGTCACCGCCTCGGGCGAGGAGAAGTGGGTCTGGGAGCAGGGCAGGGGCATCCCCGGCTCAGCGGACGGCATCGTGCGGGTTGAAGGATACATCAACGACATCACCGACCGTATCAGGGTCCAGATTGCCCTCGCAGAGAGCGAGGCGCGGTTCCGCAACATCTTCGAGGAGGCCGGGATCGGCATTCTCCTGACCGACACCCGCGGGAGGATCGTAAAAGCGAACCCGGCATTCCAGCAGATCCTCGGCTATAGCGCCGACGAACTCCAGGAGATGACGGTTGCCGGGATCACCTACCCGGACGATCTGGAGGCGAGCAGGAAGTGCCTTGTGGAACTCGTGGCAGGAAAGCGCGAACGCTACCGGCTGCAGAAGCGTTACGTCACCCGTTCGGGAGAGGTCGTCTGGGCACGGCTGACCGTGACGGCTCTTCGCGACACCGACGGCACCGTCCGGTACACGCTCGGGATGATGGAGGACATCACCGCCCGGAAGCAGGCCGAGGAGGAACTCGCCGAGAGCGAGGAGCGATTCAGGAGCATCTTTAACACCAGCCATGCGGTCATGCTGATCATCGATCCTGAGACCGGGGCCATCGTCGACGCGAACCCCGCGGCAAGCGCCTACTACGGCCACCCGCACGAGGTCCTCGTCACGATGCGGATCGACGAGATCAACACCCTCACGCAGGAGGAGATACTCCAGAAGATCAGGAGGGCGGAGGCCGGCGACGAGTGGCATTTCTCGTTCCGGCACCGGCTGGCGGACGGCCGGATCCGCGATGTGGACGTCTTCAGCGGCCGGGTGATCATCCACGGACGGGTCCTCCTGCACTCCATAGTCCACGATGTCACCGAGCGGAGACAGGCAGAAGAACAGTTCCGGGCGCTTCTTGACGCCATGCCCGATGCAGCCATGCTGATCGACCGTGACGGGAGCATCCTCGCCTTGAACGAGATGATGGCAGGGCGGTTCGAAAAAAGCGTCGGCGAACTCATCGGGGCATGCACCTACGATCTCGTCCCGCCGGAACTGGCCGCGAAACGGCAGGTCCTGGTCGAGCAGGCCTTCGCGTCGGGAAGACCGCTCAGGCTCGTCGACGAGCAGGCGGGAATGATCCTCGAGAGCATCTTCTTCCCGATCCCCGGCAGCCGGGGCGATGTCGGACGGCTGGCAATCATATCCCGCGACATCACCCGCCAGCAGGACCTCGAGCGGGCCAGGAAGGAGGCATTCTCCCAGATCGAGCAGAACATCGAGCAGTTTGCGATCCTCGCCGACCACATCCGCCAGCCGCTCCAAGTGATCCTCGGCATGGCGTGCCTGATCGAGGACGATAAGGTGGCCGCGATCCTCCGGGGCGAGGTCGATCGGATCAACGGGTACATCCGGCAGCTTGACCAGGGCTGGATCGAGTCGAGGAAGATCCGGGAGTTCCTCCGCCGGCACGAGATGGTGTAGAGATCGCGCTGCCTACCGGCTCCCTTCGGTACGCTCGCGGATCTTTTTCACCGCATCCTCCGCAGCTTTCCGGACGTACCAGTCCTCATCGCTCCGGACGCGCTGCAGAGGCTCGATCGCCTGTCGGTCCCCGATCTCGGCGAGTATATCCGCCGCACGTTTTCTGACGTCGCTGTCGGGATCGCCGAGCGCGGATATGACCGGCTCCAGGGCCGGAACCCCTGCGGCGGCGAGCGCCATCGCGGCCTCTCTCCGGATGCTGTAGTAGTCGTCGTGGAGGAGCGTCATGAGAGGCGGGATCGTGCGGGGATCGCGCACCCCGGCAAGGACCCGTGCGGCCCGCCGCCGGATGTTGTCGTCGCGATCGCCGAGGACCGCGACGAGCGGCCCGACCACAGGCGCGCCCATTCGGGCGAGTTCGCTCCACCGCTCCTTCGCGATCAGGTAACGGATCGTCTCCTCCCCCGGCCCGGGCGACCAGGCGAGGCGATCGAGGGCGTCTGCGGCCCCGGCGCGGACACGGAAGTCCTCGTCGGCAAGCGCACCGGGGAGCAGCGCCGCCGCCGGCTCGCCGATCAGCACGAGAGCCGCCACCACCCCTCGCCGGGCTTCATCGCTCCCCTCCCGCAGGGCTCGCAGGAGCGGATTGACCGCCGCCTCGCCCATCATGCCGAGCGCCCGCACCGCAACGCGCCCCACACGCTGGTCATCCTGCAGAAGCGTATCTATGAGCGGTGCGATGGCGGCCGGACTCCCGATCTTGCCGAGCGTCGCGGCCGCACCCATCCGGACCGTCGGGGGACCGTTCCGGAGAGCCTGGATGAGGTGCTCGACGGCGGCATCCCCGATCCCGACAAGCGCCCGCGCCGCGCCGAGACGGGTGTGCCAGTCGCGGTCCTGGAGGGCATCGATGAGCGGCACCACTGCCGGCTCCCCGACCATCTTGAGCGCCTCGACCGCCTTTCTCTGCCTGCCGTCCTGCTCGGTCCCGAGTTCACCGATCAGCCTCGCGACCGCGGGTCCCCCGATCACGCCGAGCGCCCGCGCCGCGCCCATCTGGATGGCGCTATCGGGATCGTTGAGTGTCCGGACCAGCGGTTCGACGGCACCGGCCCCGATCTCCGCGACCGAGGCCCACTGCTCCTTGGCGATGAGGTACCGGATCTTCTCGCCTTCGGTTCCGGGCACCCATCCGGCCCTCCCGAGGACCTCCGCAGCGCCCAGGCGCACGAGGTAGCGCTCGTCCTCCAGCGCCCCGGTGAGAACAGGGACGGCCGGTCTGCCGACCCGGGCGAGCGTCTCGACCGCCCCCAGCCGGGCAGCGGCGTCGGGATGGCCCAGTGCCTCGACGAGCGGGCCGACAGCCGTCTCCCCGAGCTCAAGGAGCACATCCCCGGCTCTCTGCCGGATAGAAGCGTCATCGCTCCCGAACGCCTCGATGAGCGCATCGAGAGACGATGCCCCCATCGTCTGCAGGATCTCCGCCGCAGCCTGCCCGGTGCCGGGGCTGCCGAGGGCCTGCACGAGCGGGGCGGCGGCGGGCTTCCCGATCCTCGCCAGCACTCCGGCGGCTGCCCGGCTGAGATCTTCCTCGCCCAGAGCGCCGATCAGGGGTTCCACGGCTGCCTCCCCGATCCGGACCAGGGTGTCCCCGGCAATCCCCCGGCGGGTCGCTTCGCCGAGCAGGAGGACCAGGGGCGGGGCCGCCGGGGCCCCGATGCAGGCAAGAGACTCCGCCGCCCCTGCCTGCACCCGGGGATCCAGGTCGGCGAGCCGGGCCGCCAGGAGGTCGACGGCAGGGGCCCCGATCTCCGCGGCCTCCGGCCATTGCTGGAGCGCGATCAGACGCGCAGCCTGCTCCTCCACCCCGGCGGGAACCCTGTCGAGCCTCGTGAGGATCCGGGCGGCCCCCATGCGGGTCCGGGCGTTCTCATCGCCGAGCGCCCCGATGAGCGGCTGGACCGAAGCCTCACCGATCGCTGTGAGGACCGTTGTTGCTCCCGCGTAGCCGTCGCCATCCTCGCCGAGGAGGGGGATGAGGGCGCTTACGGCAGGTGCTCCGATCCCGACCAGGGCCTCGACGGCCTTCCGGTGAAGGCGGTCGCCCCCGCTCCTGACAAGGCCGACGATGACCGGGACCGCCTCGTGAGCCCCAAGCCTCCCCAGGACCTCGACGGCGTTCTCCCGGGCGGCGCCCGTCTCCCGCTCAAGCAGCGCAAGGACCGGTTGAACTGCAGGCTTCCCGATGACGACAAGCGCATCCGCCGCCGCCGGGGCCACCGAATCGACGGTGAGAGCGTCCACGAGCGGCCCGACGGCCGCAGGGAGACCGATCTCGCCGAGCGTCGCCGCAGCCTCGCTCCGGATGCGGTCGTCGTCGGTCTTCAGCACCCGGACCAGGGGATCGACGGCGGGCTCGCCCATCAGGGCAAGCTCCAGCCATTCTTCCCGTGCGATCAGGTACCAGGCCCGCTCGACGTCGCCCCAGGGCTCCCAGCCCATCCCGTCGAGGATCCCGGCGGCATGGCTGCGGAGACCTGATCTGCCGGCAGTCAGCGCCTGGATCAGCGGCGGCACTGCGGCCTCCCCGAGCGCACCGAGGATCCCCCGGAGCGTCTCCTGCACCTCTCCGTCCGCGCCGCCCAGAGACTCGACGCATGCCGCCGCCGCCGGCTCGCCGATCTTCAGCAGGGCCGCTGCCGCCGTCTCCCGGAGATCGGGGTCGTTGAGCAGCTCGATCAGCCGGCCGACCGCAGGCAGACCGCTCTCCGCGAGCGCCATCCCCACGAGCGGCCGGATATTGTCTTCCGCCTCGTGCAGGAGCCCGACCAGGGGGCCGACGGCGGGTCCGCCGATCTCACCGAGGGTCCGGGCGGCATTCCACCAGGCCTCCCTGTCCGGGGACTTCAGGATGCGGATGAGCGGCTCGACTGCGGCCTCGCCGTACTCTGCAGCATCAAGCCATGCTTCGCCGGCGATGAAGTACCGGATGGCCTCCGCATCATCGGACGGCTTCCAGCCGGTATCCCGAAGAATAGAGGCAGCAGACCGCCGTATCCTCCCGTCGGGGTCTTCGAGGGCCTCGACCAGGAAGGGGACCGCAGCGTCGCCGATCTCCCGGAGCGCGTAGAGTGCTCCGAACTGCACCTCGTCGTCACCCCCGGCGAGCGCCGCGATGAGGGGCGGCACGGCGGGCTCCCCCATACGAACGAGCGTGGCGGCTGCGCCGGTCTGCATCTCGCGGCTCCCGAGCGCCGCGATCAGCGCCGGGATCGCACCGTCGCCGATACGGACGAGGGCTTCGGCGATACACCACCGCTTCCCGTCGTCCGCACGGGCGAGCGCCCGGAGCAGGGGCAGGACGGCATCGGCCCCGCGCCCGGCGACGGCAGCCGCGGCACGCCTGCGGGTCTCGGTGTCGGCACTACCAAGATCTTCGATGAGCGGCTCCAGCGGGCGGTCGCTGTCCGGGACAACGGGCACATCCCTCGGCTCATCGATCCCGGGCTCATCGATCCCGGGCTCAGCAATCTCAAACTCGATATCACCCTCCGACGGGAAGGTGTCGAACCCATTACCCCAGGAAGACGGCCCGTCACCTGCATCGTCAAGCCCGAGCAGCCGCATGAGTTCCTCGTCGGTGAGAGGTTCGGGTTGCGGGTTCGGTGGGGCGTCCGGAGGCGGCTCTGGGATCCAGACAGGATCGCAGGATTCACCGCCGTCCGGTCCGTTCAGGAAAGAAGGTTCCGGGAGGACCTCCGCCCCGCACAAAGGAGCGGGATCGTCGGACGGCAGGACCGTGCAGGGCATCTCCCTGGCGTCATCGACCCTGTCGGGGGAGGTGAGATCGTCGAACCGCCGGAGCGCTTCAGGGATCATCTCCATTTTCCTGAGAAGAACCGTCCCATCACCATCCCGGGGCGGCTTCGGCGGTTCAACCGGATAAAGCGGTTCCTGGCCCGGAGCATCTTCCTCCGGGACATCTTCCTCGTTTCTTCCGATGTATTTCCGGATCCAGCGCCTGAAGAACGGGGTTCTCTCCGAGCCAAAGATGCCCGGGATACCCACGAGGGGACAGAGATCCTCAATCCCCGGAGCCACCCGGACACCTGCTGTCTCCACGCCGAAGAGGAGAACGAGAATCGCAATTCCCACAGCCACACATGCCAGAGCGCATGGTATCCCCCTGCGGCACCTGCCGGGCCCGGTCACGTGCCCGCCCGCAGATACCGGCCGCATCGTCACCACTCCGCGGATTCCAACCGCAGGAAGAGCGAAGGCGCCGTCAGGGAATGCTCGTGGGACCTCCATGCACATAATGAGAACTCTACGTCTAAAAATTAAATATGTTTGTTTCCCGTGCCCGCGCAATAAGGAAATTTTTATATAACACCTGTTTCAGGAGGCAGGGGTCCGCTCGCGGCCTTCTCCGGCTCTCCGGCGCTCAGATAGCGCTTGTACCAGACGAACCAGGGGGTATCGAGGACCCCGACGATGCCCTTGCTGACGATCTGCCCGATGATCAGGGGGAGCAGGGGGATTCCGGCAGCGAAAAAGGCGATACTCACGAAGATGATACTGTCGAGCGTCAGGTCGGCGACGTCGGAGAAGGCGCTTCGCAGTACGATGCGATCCGGGTAGGCGCGCTTCAGGCGGTCGAAGACGTAGCAGTCGATGTTCTGGGTGACCAGGAACGCAACCCACGATGCGAAGATGATCCACAATCCCTGGGTGAAGATGCTCTGCCACGCCGCCTCGAACGCGAACCCCGGTGCCGGGGTCAGCGAGTTCGTCATGGCGATCAGGACGGCGAGCAGGATCTGGGAGAGGAGAGCGATGGCGATGGCGACCCGGGTCATGGCCCGCCCGTAGACCTCGTTGATCATATCGACAGCCTGCGCGACGAACGGGTAGACGAAAACAGAAGCGGGGGCGATGAACGTGGCGATACCGATATCGAACTCGATCAGCCGGGCCGCGATGATCCGGGAGGCGCCAGGGCAGATGATGTACAGGCCGGTCAGGGCGGCAAACCCGTACTCGGGATACCGCCTGACGACCACGGCGCCCGCATACGTCGCGATGGTGAGGCTGACCGCCCGGTAAATCCAGACAGACGGTATCGGCACTAGCAGGACTCCGTCGACAGAAACGTATAGAGGAGGTTGCTCCTCCGTCCTGATAATCTTCCCCACCGGCAGCAGGGCTACCCGGGCCTGTAGCCGAACGGGAAGAGCCGATCAGAAGCCTTCGTTCATGATCCGCTCAAGTTCGGATCGCTTGATCCGCCAGGACCCTCCGCACTTGACCGCCGGGATCCGTTCCTCCCGGATGAACTCCCGGATCCGGCCGGGAGTGAAGTTCAGTGTCGAGGCGACATCGTCGACAGTGAGCATCTTGTCGCCAGGGTTGTGGTGGCCGCACCCGATCGTCTCCCAGTCCTCATCCGGCAGCATGATGGTGATGACCGGCTCGCCGTCGTCTCCCGGCGAGACCGCGGCCTTGAAGGTGAGGGTCGGGACGAGGCCGTTCTGGTACAGGCTGGCCTGGAACTCGAACACCTCGTCGCTCATCGTGCAGGCCTTATCCCTGAACGCATGGAGGGTGTCCCACAGGTTCTCCGTGACGATATCCTGCGGGATATTCGGGAACGGCACCATACTCTGCGCGGCGCGTGCCGATACCGCAAGGGGGAAGGTGATGCCTATGTCTCTCCCCATTCGGGTGATCTCGATCAGATCCCCGTCGTCGATAGCGTCCTGCCGCGTCTTCCTCTGTTGCTCCGGGTCCGCCAGCCCCCAGGTGCTGGCTGGTGTGCGCAACCTCACTGTTTTCGTCTCCATGAGTCGTAGGTCTCCGGGATATTCTCGCGCTTCTCATACCACTATGGGGGGGATCATCATAAAAGATTTGCCAAATCTTTTTCGAGATTTTGCGATTTCTTTCGCTCTAAAGCCTTATTTTAAACCCTCCCCGAGGAAAATCACGCAGGATTCGCGGAGGATGCCGCCACGGATCTCAAAATGAGCGATTATAGGCCATACCAATCAAAATAGGCGAATAATTGGAGAGAAATTGCCACCCACGAGGATCAGTTCGGGGAGGACGGCTCCAACAAAGCCTATATAGCATCAGGGTGAGTCTTGACCGGTGATTTCTCCCGTGACACCCGTTCCCGGCGATGCTTACATAACACTCCTCGGACGCTCGACATGGGCGCTCGTCAATGCTTATCACGCAGTGCTGCGAGAGAAGGGGTTGCGCCCCGAGCGGGTCTCTATCGTCACCGAAGAACCCTATGCAGGGGAGGCATCGACCGCAGCCACGGCGGTCCGGATAGTCTCCGGGGGTTACGGCTTCTCCCCGGAGATCCGGGTGGAGGTTCTCCCGGAAGCAGACTTCGTCAGGGCCGGGCAGACGATCCGCTCGCTTGTAGAGGATTTCATCCGGCGGGGGTTTGATGTGGCGATCGATATCACCTCCGGGCGGAAGGTCACGGTCGCCGGAGCGCTCATCGCGGTATCGCTCGCGGGGCTCGATATCCGGCACATCTACTACCTCTCCATGAAGAGCACCGACGACGTCGCAAAGCCATACATGATGATCCCGCACCAGGTCCAGAAGATCCGGGATATCATGGAGGACGCGGGGGCGGGACAGTGACCGATGCGATCGTCAGGGAGGACGAGGTGCAGGTCCTCCTCAACAGCCTCGACGAGGTCCGCGTCGCCTACCCGCTCTACGAGGGAGACCTCCTGATCGCCCGCCCCGAAGGGACCGGCTTCTCGCTCGAACTCCCCGCGTCCCGCGAGACCTTCCAGGGCTGGCTCTCCGGATACGGACCGATCGCCGCGGAGCTCCCCGCCTACAACGATCTCCAGGAGTGCATGTTCGCAAGCGGGATCGCCCGCTACGTGAACCAGGCCGCCTTCGACTCGATGCTCAAGTCATACGGCCAGCTCAAGAAGACCGTCTTCTTCGGCCTGGACACCAACCTCTTCTACCACGGGTTCGCGTCGAACAACCCCGCGATCAATCCCTCTTCCTACCTGGTCGTCGATACTGTCCGCGATGAGATCACCTACGCCATCAACCGCAAGTACTCGCCAAAGTCGATCGAGGAGCTTACGGCGCATGCACCCGGATACCGGAAGTTCATCGGGGAACTCGAGAACAAACGGATGAAACGGTCCCGGAAAGCGGCATACCTCGCGCTGAAAGAGTACCGCACCATCCGCGACCGGGCGACGGAGATTGCCTCGCCGGGCACGCACACGCACCTCTCCGAGGAGAACGACCGCAACATCGTCCGGGCGCTCCGGAAGTTCGAGGAGGAGCGGTATGCTCTCCCCGTCCTCCTGACCGCCGACATCTATATGGCGGACCTCTGCATGGCCGAGGGAGTAGAGTACTTCTACTTTGATCGCCCATACAGACAGGAGGCGACAACCTGCACGGCGCCGGCATTCCGGCGGCTGCTCTTCAATCTCGCGGCCGTCTTCGGGTTCATACAGTGCAACGGTGCCGTGATCTTCGGTGAGTACGGCGGAAAGGGGAACGATCTCGACGAACTCAAAGTGCGGTTCGAGGACGAGACGGCCCACCATGAATTCATAAGGGAACTGGAGATATGCAGGCAACTCCAAAGACTCGGCATACCACGGTAACGGCAGTCCTCTGCGATATGGATAATACTCTCTTTGACCTTGTCGGGGCAAAACGGGAGGCGTGCCGGTGCGTGGTCGACTACCTCGGCGCCGGGGACCCTGAGGCGCTCTTTTTGCAGTTTCTTCGCGGCGTCCACGGGTTTGAGAATCATGCGAACATACGCGACTACCTCGAGGCGCTCGGCGTGTACGAGCAGGCGGCGTTCGAGGTCTGCTGCCGCACCTACGAGGATGTGAAACTCAAGATGGTCGAGGCGTATCCGGGTGTCGATGAGACGCTCCGGCGCCTCGCGGACGCCGGGGTCGGGCTTGCGGTCGTCACCGACGCGGAGTCGTTCCAGGCACGCCGGCGGCTCGATAGGAGCGGGCTTGCCGGGTACTTCGAGGTCGTGGTGACCCCGGAGGTCTCGGGGAAACGGAAACCGGAACCGGACTCCCTGATCTACGCCCTCCGGCGGCTTGATACGGCTCCAGGAGAGGCGATGATGGTCGGCGACAGCCTGGTCCGCGATATCGCCCCGGGAAGGCAGATCGGGACGACGACCGCGTTCGCCGCCTACGGGGACTGGCGCCCGAACCGGCCCGTGGAGATCGAGGCCGACATCATCCTCCGGAACTTTGCCGAACTCATCGGCCACGTGGGCATCCCGGGCCGGTGATCCACCGATACCGGCCTCCCGCGAAGCGCTCCACTCAACCCGGGAGTCCCAACCAGACGAAGCGGGAGTACCGCGGGTGCGGGTCCGGACATGGGAGTGCCAGAGGTCTTCGAGCCGCGATGGTCTGTCAGGACCGGAGCGTGAGAAGCCATCAGGCTTCGAGCCACGAAGAGATCGGCTAACAACCCAGTTCCTCTTCGCGGCTTCGCGGCTTCGCGGCTTCGCGTGAGACTATATCGTTACCCCTATTCCCGACGCACGCGAAGCCGCGAAAAACGCGAAGACAGGTATCCAGTTCCTCGCGTGACTTGATGGATCAAAGACGGCCGTCCGGGATCAGCAGAGCGGCGAGGGGGACTGCGAACCCGGCACCGGGAGCCGCGCCCCGTGGATGATGACCTGCTGGTCGGTCTCCGCGATCTTGCCGAGAATGATTGCTTTCCCCGCCGGGGTCATGGCAAAGACCGGGATCGAGGTCCCCGCCTGCAGGAGCGCGGCCTTCGCCGCCTCCCGGATATGCTTCGAGGCGCAGGCGGTGAGGAGATCGGCCGCGCCGGCCATCTGGACGGCTTCTTCCTGCGAGAGCCCGGTCGTGTGGACGGCGACGATCACGGCATCCGGGAACCGCTCGCGGATCGCCGCAGCCTCGGCGGCAGCGGCGGTGGTGACGGCGATACGGCGGTGGCCGAGCTCTGCCGCCCGGGCGACGCCGGCGGCCTGGTCGATGACGGCGGTCGCAGGATCGAGGACCACGCCTCCGTTCTCTTCGATCCGCGCGATAACCTCAGGGATGGGGCTCGTCTTCACGAGGCCCGACATCCGGCCACCGATCCCCTGGATGAGGGCGGGGTTCGTCGCGACCAGCGTCCCGGCCCCGTCGGAGGCGATCACTGCGGCGTCGAGGTCCCCCCGCCGGACGGCGCTGCTCAGGAGTTCGGAGGCTCCGAAGATGACGAAGTCCGGCCCGGCAAGGACCTCGCGCTCCGGCGTGCACATCCCGAAGGACCTGATACGCCCCTCGATGTTTCTCTTGATTGCTTCAGGCGTCATCTCCTCGACCGGGCAGGCGAATCGCCGTGCCAGCGGGCAGTCCTCTATCTGCGGTAAGCCTACCTCGACCACCCGGCCGTTCCGGATCACGACCCGGCATTTGCCGGCGGCCTCTATGATATGTTCGTCACGGTCGCTCATACGCAGATGGTTGGGCGGGGATGGGAATAATGGTGCCCTCCCCTCCCGGACGCACCCGGGTAAACGCTTATCAGATTGTCCTCCCATGAGAGTGTGGACAGTTCATGGTACGCATGCAGCAGGAAGATGGGGTGAAGAGTCGTGGGCCGGATCTGTAGCCCGTTTGTCGTGCTCGAGTGCAGCAGGGAGTGCGGGTTCTCCCGGCTCTACAACGAGCCCACCGAGGAGCAGGAGAGGGAGATCGCCGATACGAAGGCCTGCCCCGCCTGCGGCGCTCCCGTCCGGAGAAGGTTATTCTGACGGCGGGAGCCATGCCGGGGGAGCGCTACTGGGAGATCGACGCCGCCCGGGGCGTCGCCGTCGTGACGATGATCACCTTTCATGCCGCCTTCGACCTCGACTTCTTCGGCGTCCTGCCCCTGAACGTCTCCGGCGGATTTCTCCGGATGCTCGCCTACCTGACCGCATCGACGTTCATCTTCCTTGTAGGGGTCTCCTTCACCATCAGTTACGCCAGATCTTCACGCCGGCTCGCGGACCGCGACCTCGCGCTCAAGTACGTCCGGCGCGGCCTGACGATCTTCGGCTACGGCCTCATCATCACCGCCGTCACCTGGTACTTCCTGCCGTCGGTCTACATCGTCTTCGGCATCCTGCACTTCATCGGGGCGGCGATCGTCCTCGCGCCTCTCTTCGTCCGGCTCGACGCGGAAAAACTCATCGTGGCGAGCATCGCCTTCCTCATTGCCGGGTACGTCACAAACGCCATCACGGGTCCCTGGCCCCTTCTCTGGCTCGGCATCCACCCGGCGTCCTTCACGAGCCTCGATTACGTGCCGCTCCTCCCCTGGTTCGGCCTCGTCCTCGTCGGGATGGCCGTCGGCCGCCTCTACTATCCTGACGGGCGGCGAGGGTTTACGTTCACGATGGCAGAGCCGGCGCTCTCGCAGCCGCTCTCGTTCCTCGGTCGGCACTCGCTCTTCATCTACTTCCTGCACCAGCCCGTCATCCTCCTTGCGATCGCAGTCCTCGCGCCGGAGGCGATGGGGCTGGGGTGAGGCTTGCGGTCTCCGTGGCCCGGAGGATCGCCTGTCTCAACGCGGGAAAGAGAGCGCCAGGAGAAGGAATTAATCGCTGGAGCGGAGATAAGTTGGGGAGAAGTCAGGGCCGGGGCGTGGAATCCAACCTGAACGAGACCTCCTCTCAACCCCACCTGGAGATGAAGGATATTCCGAGAAGAGGGGGGCCGGGAGATACACCGATTGCCGCAGGTGCCGTCCGGGCAACGGTGACGCCGCCCGGAATGCCCCGGAACAACGTGAGCCAGGAAGATCCAGAACGGGAGATCCTGAACCGGGTGAACCTATGACAGCAGTAACAGACACAGCGTGGATCATATTCATCTTCAGTATAGTGGCGCTCCTGGCACTGGACCTCGGCGTCTTCAACCGCAAAGCCCATGTCATAAAACCGAGGGAAGCGCTCCTGCAGGTCGCCGTCTTCGTCGCCGCCGCGGTGATCTTCAATATCGGGGTATATGTCTGGATGGGTCCCCAGGCAGGGCTGGAGTTCACCACCGGCTACATCATGGAGCTGATGCTGAGCGTCGACAATCTCTTTGTCTTCGTCATCGTCTTCGCCTCCTTCTGTGTACCCCGAAAAGATCAGCACAAAGTGCTGTTCTACGGCATCATCGGGGCTCTGGTATTCCGCCTGGCGTTCATCATGGCGGGCGTGGCGCTGGTGGAAACGTTCTCCTGGGTGCTCTATATCTTCGGCGCCTTCCTGATCTTCACCGGCATCAGGATGGTAGTCAAGAAGGAAGAGAGACCGGTCGAGCCGGACAGGAACGTCCTGGTCCGCGGGTTCCGGAGGATCATGCCGGTCACCAGAGACTACGAGGGTGACAGTTTCTTTGTCAGGAAGCCTGATTCGGCCGGCAGGATGGTGGTCTGGGCGACCCCCATGTTCGTGGCCCTGCTGGTGGTGGAGACCACCGATATCGTATTCGCGGTGGACTCGATCCCTGCAATCCTCGGCATCACCACCAACCCGTTCATCGTCTTCAGTTCCAATGCGTTTGCCATCCTCGGCCTGCGGTCGATGTACTTCGCGCTGGCCCATTTCATGGCTGCTTTCTGCTACCTGAAGTACGGGCTCGCTGGCATCCTCACCTTCATCGGGACCAAGATGCTGGTCGCCGACCTCTACCACGTCCCGGTAGAGATCTCGCTCGCCGTCATCATACTGATCCTGGGGGTGGCCATCGTCACATCCGTTATCAGGAACTGGCGCACCGGAACCTGTCCGGCGGTGGTAGAAGCCCGGGCAGAGGCCTGTCCCGCCCTCGAGAGCCTCCACGCAGATGACGAGGTGGCTCCCGGGGCAGAGACTGCCCGTCCTGCGCCTGATGCCGGAAAGGAGAGGTGAGCGGGGCCGGACCCGTGCCGGACCACCCGGATCTTCCTCTTCTCTTTTCGCCTCCTGGCCTGAAGACCGGGGACTTCCCGCTCCGCACACTGAGCTTCAGAAGGCGATTGGAGAGAGAAAGAGCATCCCCGGATGCTCTACTCTCTTCTCTCACAAAACAGCGGCATGTCGCAAAACGCCGTGACATCAAAGACGCCCCGTTCAGTGACCCGAAGCTCGGGGATGACGGTCAGGGCGAGGAACGAGAGGTACATGAAGGGATTCTGGATCGCGCCGAGCCGCCGGGCGTGCTCCTCGAGGGGAAGGGAGGTCACCTCGCGCCCGCAAACGACCGCGAGCCCTCCGCCGAGCCGGACCACCTCGCCGATTGCCCGGACGATATCGGCGTCACCGACCCCGACGGCGACGATGTTGTGGGAGTCGTGGGAGACCGAGCCCGCGATCGCCCCGGCCTTGAGGCCGAAGCCGTGGACGAGCCCGACGCCGGAGCCGACCGCCCGGTAACGGTCGGTGACGACGGCTTTGAGGATGTCCCGGCCGGTGTCGGGGATGTTGGCGGCATCCACCGGGCAGCGCAGGGCGCGGGTCGTGATCTGGCCGGGCACGATCCCGATCACCCGCGCCTCCCCACTGCCGGCGATCCGGATATCGAGCGGCTCCGGCACGCGGGCGTGCAGGGGGGCCGCAGGGCAGGCAGGCTCGCGGTAGCCGGCATCGACAACCTCGACGCCGCGCTTGAACGTCCGGAGAACGTGGAAAGAGTCGAGGTCGTCGACGGCGCAGAAGTCGGCAAGTCTTCCCGGGACAAGGGCGCCCCGGTCACGGAGCCCGAACCGCTCGGCGGCCGAGAGCGTGGCCATCCGGAGCGCCAGTTCGACCCTGAGGCCGGAAGCGACCGCTTTTTTGATACAGTCGTCGATATGCCCCTCGCCGGCGAGCATATCGGCATGCCGGTCGTCGGTGGCAAAGCAGCACCGCGGCGCCGTGCAGGCATCCACAAGCGGCAGGAGGTCCTTGAGGTTCTTCTCCGTCGAGCCCTCGCGGATCATGATATACATCCCGCGGAGGAGCTTCTCCCGCGCTTCCTCAAGCGTCGTGCATTCGTGGTCGCTCTGCGCCCCCGCATAGACGTAGGCGTTCAGGTCCTTCCCGGAGAGGAACGGCGAATGGCCATCGACGACCTCGAAGAGGTCCATCTTCGCCCGGAGATCCGGATCGCCGGAGAGGACGCCGGGGACGTTCATCACCTCCCCAAGCCCGATGACCCCCTCGTGCCCCCGGAACCGGGCGAGGTCTTCTGCCGTGAGCACCGCGCCGCCCGCATCAAGGGGCGTTGCCGGGACGCAGGAGGGGAGCATGACGAGAATATCGAGCGGCGTCCGCGCTCCCTCGGCAAGCATATACTCGATCCCCGGCGCCCCGCAGACGTTCGCTATCTCGTGGGGGTCGGCGACCACGGTCGTCGTGCCGCGGGCGAGGACGAGCCGGGCATACTCCGCCGGTGCGAGGAGAGAACTCTCGATATGGACATGGGCGTCGATCAGGCCGGGCACCACATAGGTCCCTGCAAGGTCGTACTCCCGCCTCCCCTCGTACTCGCCGAGGCCGACGACGTAGCCGTCCTTCACCGCGAAGTCCGTGCGCTCCCAGGTGCACGTGAACGGGTTAAAGACCTTACCGCCGAGAAAGACCGTATCCGCCGGTTCAAGCCCCCTCGCCGCCGCGAGCCCGGCAGGCGTTATCAGGGTGCCACCTCCAGGTCGCGGATGACGGATGTCCTCCGCTCCTGACCGACGAATATGGTCAGAAAAGCCCTGTATGACCCGGGCTCGAGGTCGACCGCGACCGTATACTCGTTCTGCCCCCGGTCGAGGTTGATGTAGCGGGCCTCCGAGAAGACCTCGTGCTGTTCGAACGCGCCCACCTCCATGATCGTCACCTGGAGCACAGCCTTCTCAACGGGCTCTCCGGTATTCTCCACGTGGATACGGAGGGCGCCGTCGCTGTAGGTCACCTCCTCAAACGCAGTGGAGACACACCCGGCAGCCCCGGCGAGGACGGCAAGGGCAAGTATAAGAAAACCCATGTACCTGGACATCCGCTCATAGCACCGGAGGCAGGGCGCCGCACCGGCACAGCGGGGGCCGCGGGAACCTTCCGGCACTATATTCACCTCTAATTATTCACAATTTCGGCTGAAATTATTAAAATATTTTGAAAAAAACGGACGCTGCAAATGTTTCCGATCCCCGAGCGCCCCCGGGAACGGATCGGGTCCGGCCCGTGCCGGAAGGTGCAGCACCCGGCGCACCCCGCGCTGCTGAGACCGGAACCGGCGGTCCACAACTGCGGGAACGGGGCAGATGTCACGCCGCAAAAACCCCTAAAAGCCATACCCTTGACGTAAAATCTGAAAACCGGCCAATCCCCCGTATCCCTATCCCTGGTAACATTTAAAATATGGCAAGTAATATAATTATATTCAGATGCATAAGGGCGACCGGGACTCCCGTTTCTACAGGATATTCCAGGAACTCCAGGAGCAAGGGCTGATCAGCCGCAAAAGAAGACTGGTGCAGTGCCGCTTCACCCTCTCCATACGGGCGTACCCGGCACTCAACTCCATCCGCTACCGGCGGACATTCTACGACAGGCACCTTGCAGGAGCAAACGACGACACGCTCCGGTTCGTCCTGCTCCACGAAGAGGGGCATATCAGGAAAGGCTCCTCGCTCACCTCCGCCCTCCCTGGCCTCCCGGTTCTCCCGTGCCTCGCCCTCCTCCACCCCCCTATCGAGTCGCTGCCTGCAATTGGCCTCTCGCTCCTGCAGACCACGGGCGGCCTGCTCGCTGCAAAGCTCGGCCTCATCGTCCTCCTCGTCCTGACGGCCTTCGTTGCCTACCGGGCGTACTACCGTCGCATGTGCGACGAGGAGTTCATAGCCGACCGGTATGCAGCAGAGGCGATGAGGCGATGCTACCGGATCAGGGATCCTGCGGCCCTCCTCCAGAACCTCTTCGCGGGCCTGCCGGGCAGGGCGCCATCCTCGTGCCGCAGGAAGACCGGAGGCCTCCTGCAGGCCATCCGCGGGCTCTCTGGCTCCGAACCCGACTACCACCCCCCCATCGCCGAGCGCGTACGGAAAGTCCGCGACGGGAACTCCGTCGAGGGCCGCACGGCAACCTGTTTTTCTCGCTGAAGACCCACAACACCACCCGATCCGGGGCCCGGACCAATGATGGGCCAGAACCCGCCCCGGACCACCCCCTGCGCTCACGAAAGCAACACCGCGGATACATGCCCGATCCTCTATTCAGGAAACATATTTTCCTGGAATAAAAAATACCGGCCACAGATCGACGGCATAATAAAATAGGTTTAATAATCCCTATTGCAAAGAAGGTATTGAGGGGTGCTGGATATCACTATTGTAGCGTTTGCCCACCATAAGGGTGGCACCGGAAAGACGACATCGTGCCTCAACATAGCAGGCTATCTCCAGAAAGACGGGAAGCGCGTACTGGTCGTAGACTGCGACCCGCAGGCCAATGCCACCACGGGACTTGGAGTCAACCCCGCGACTATCGAGCTGAGCATGTATGATGTCTTTATGAGCGTCTTCGAAGGTTTTCCCGACATCGTGATCAACGATGTGATTGTGCCCACGGCCTCAGGGATCGATCTCGCTCCGGCGACCCTGGACCTCGTGGGGGTCGAGCCCTACCTTTACAGCATCGAGGACAGGGCGGGACTGCTCAGAGAGGCGCTCGCCCGGGTGAGGGACAACTACGACTTCATCCTGATCGATACGCCCCCCAGCATGGGCCAGTTCGTCATCAACGGTCTTGTCGCAGCGGACCATACCATCGTCACCCTCGATCCCGGCACCTTCGCCCTGAGAGGCATGGAGGCCCTCTCGACAGTCTTCTGCGATATCAGGGAACTGCTCGGCGAGGACGTCACTGCGGACTTTGCCATCCTGACCCGCTGGAAGGGCCCCAGCGACCAGGGGGCCGGCACCGGCGGTCTTGCGCTCTTCCTGAAACGGATCTTTTCCGGCCCGACGCCTCAAGAGGAGAAGGAGAAAGAGCGGTTGAAGGCGTTCGAATCCGAGGTCAGAAAGGCCTTCAGGCAGGTCTACGCAGTCCCATATTCACCTGCCATCTACGAGACACAACAACAGGGGCTTCCCATCTCCCATTATGCGCCGGAGAGCGATGCAGGCAGGGAGTACCGTGCGATAACGACTGCGCTTCGGGAACTCGACGAGAGACATGACGAGGATGTGTAATCGATGATAGACAAACCAGGAAGAAAAGCACTATTTACCGGTCCGGTGGTGCCGGGCACGGCAGGACAGGGACAGACATCAGTGGTACTGCCCGAGACGATCGAGGCCGCACTCCATGCAGGGCTTGGCGGCGACGACTCGGCAAGGATCGACCTTGCCGGCGTTCCCGAGGAGTTCCGGCCCCTGGCCGTCTCGATCAACGCGCTGCTTGAGAAGAATCTGGAAGAGAAACAGGAGTTCAAAAAGCAGCTGGAGGCGGCAGGAACCACCCACCATCGGTCCGAGACCATCATACGGGAGAATCCGATGCCTATCCTGGTTGTAGACCCGTATCTCACGATTACGGTCGCGAACAATGCGTATGCAGAGATGAGTGGGATCCCCCGGGACCAGGCGGCGGGCAGAAGACTCTCGGAGTTCAGGGTACTATCGCAGAAGGGCACCGGCCTCCGTAAGGTGCTCGATGAGAAGAAGCGGGTGGAGGGCGAGATTGTCGTCGAACTCCCCTCGGGGGTCCACACACTCGAGCAGTACGGCATTCCGCTCATCAATGAGAAGGGTGTGATGGAGAACATCCTCATCGTCTACAACGATGTGACCGAGAAACGGCGAGAAGAGGAAGAGAACCAGCGGATGCAACACCGGATCGACACGATGATCAAGCAGAACCCGCTTGCGATCGCGACTCTCCGTGCCGACAAGAGCCGGCTCGACATCAACGACGAGTATGCCCGCATGTGGCGGGGCACCCGCGAGGAGACCCTCGCGAAGAAACTCTACGACTACGACATCACGGTCATCGGTGGCGAGCATTTCTACGCCTGTTACGAGACGAAGAAGCGGGCCAGAACCGACGTCATGGTCAAATGGCCCGACGGCGTGAAGAAGTATCTCACCCTCAACGCCATCCCGATCATCAATTCAAAGGGCGAGATCGAGATGGCCTTCTACGTCTGGAACGACTGGACCGACCTCCAGGAAAAGAAGGAAGAGGCCGAGAAGGTCGAGCACCGTGTGGAGACGATGATCAAGCAGAACCCGCTTGCTATCGCGACTCTCCGTGCCGACAAGAGCCGGCTCGACATCAACGACGAGTATGCCCGCATGTGGCGGGGCACCCGCGAAGAGACCCTCGCGAAGAAACTCTACGACTACGACATCACCGTCCTTGACGGCGAGCACTTCTACGCCTGTTACGAGACGAAGAAGCCCGCCCGGACCAACGTCATGGTCAAATGGCCCGACGGCGTGAAGAAATACCTTACCCTGAATGCCATCCCGATCCTGGACGCAAAGGGCAACATCGAGATGGCCTTTTACGTCTGGAACGACTGGACCAACCTCCAGGAAGAGAGAGAGGAGGTCAAGAAGACCGAGCACCGTGTGGAGGCGATGATCAAGCAGAACCCGCTCGCGATCGCGACCCTCCGGGCCGACAAGAGCCGGATCGACATCAACGACGAGTATGCCCGCATGTGGCGGGGCACCCGCGAGGAGACCCTCGCGAAGAAACTCTACGACTACGACATCACCATCCTCAACGGCGATCACTTCTATGCCTGCTACGAGACGAAGCGGCTCGCTCGGACCGACGTCATGGTCAAGTGGCCCGACGGCGTGAAGAAGTATCTCACCCTCAATGCCATCCCGATCCTGGACGCAAAGGGCGATATCGAGATGGCCTTCTATGTCTGGAACGACTGGACCGAGCAGCGGGAGAGAGAGGACCAGATCCGGGACCTGATGGAGACCGCCAAGCGGGAGAGCGAGAGACTCGGGGAAAGCGCTGAAAAACTCGGAAAATCGCTTGCTGCCATGGCAAAGGGTGATCTGACGGCGTTTACGGACGCAGACCACGACGACCCGCTCCTCTCGGTCAAGAACGACTACAACGCCTCGCTGACCGCTATCCGCTCGCTCATCGGCGAAGTGGCTAAAGCTGTCCACCAGGTGGAGATGACCACAAAGGAGGTCAGCAAGAGTTCCGACGAGATCATCCGGGCCACGGAACAGGTCGCCGTCTCGACGCAGCAGTCCTCGGAGGACGCACGGCGGCAGCTTGAGAAGATCGAGGAGATCGGAAAGGCCATCAACGACCTCTCGGCATCCATCGAGGAGATCGCAAGCACGTCGCAGGAGGTCACGGAGCATGCATCGAAGGCCTCGAAGGAGGGCTACGATGCGGCCGGTCTCGGCGAAGTCGCGACGAAGAAGATGCGCCTCGTCGAAGATATCTCCAAGCAGACCGTCAACGAGATCAGCACCCTCAACAACCAGATGCGCGAGATCGACAACATCGTCAAACTCATCAAGGATATCGCGAATCAGACCAACCTCCTCGCGCTGAACGCAGCAATCGAGGCAGCCCGGGCCGGGGAGCACGGCCGCGGGTTCGCCGTGGTCGCCGGCGAGATCCGGAACCTTGCGGGCGAGTCCAAGCGGGCGAGCCAGGATATCGAGGACCTGATCCGGACGATCCAGACGAGCACGGAGAAGACCGCAGGTTCCATGCAGGCATCCCATCAGGAGATCCAGGCAGGCATCGAGAGCGTCGACAAGGTCATCGGGAGTCTGAACCGGATCGTCCAGGGGGTGGAGGTCGTCGCCCACGGCATCACCGAGATCACGAAGGCCACCGAGGATCAGGCGGGCTCCACCAACAACGTCATGCAGAAGATGGACGAGTCCACGCACATGACCAAGGAGAACCTGGACCGCACGGAAGATATGGCCGCACTCGCCGAAGAGGTCAGCGCGTCGACCGAGGAGGTCGGGAGCGCGTCTCATGAACTGGCGGGGATGGCCGAACAACTCGAGAGAGTAATGAGACAGTTCAAGATGAACTGAACGGAGAGACAATGGCAGCATCCGTAGACGTGGTGGAGTTCCAGCTCGGAGAAGAGCATTACGCACTGGACATCCAGATTGCACGGGAGATCGTGGAGATGATGCCGATCACCCCCCTTCCCCGTGCTCCCCGGTACCTTACAGGCATCATCAACCTGCGGGGCGAGATCACGAACATCATCGACCTCAGGGATCTTCTCGGCCTCCCCGGATCGGGAAGCGCCGAGAACCAGAAGATCGTCGTGCTGATGCCGGACGTCTCGGGCGGGTCGAACGTGGGGATCATCGTCGACGACGTCCACAGCGTCATCTCGGTCCGCGACGAGCAGATCGAACGCATCAACGACGGTATCACGTCGTCGATCAGCAATTACGTCAGGGCAATCATCAAGATAGGAGATGAGGACGACGGCAAGGAAAAGACCCTCATCATCTGGCTCGACGTCCAGAAAGTGATCGGCGATCTCGGACATTACCAGAACACCCAGTAACCAGCACCCGCGAGAGAAGAGATGGATGCATTCATTTCGCTTCAGAAGAGTATCGAGAGACTGGTCAGGATCAGGTGCTCGAACTACAAAGAGGACTACATCAAACGACGCATCTTATCGAGGATGCGCCTGACAAACACCGCGGATTTCGAGGCATACCATAAGTACCTCCTCGCAAACCCCCAAGAGGTCGACCTGCTCAGGAACGCCCTCACCATCAACGTCACCAAGTTTTTCCGCGACCCGGAGGTCTTTGAGGTGTTGCGGCGCGAGGTGTTTCCGGACCTTGCCGCTCGCCGCGGATCGATCAGGATCTGGTGTGCGGGCTGCTCAACGGGTGAGGAACCGTATTCGATCGCCATTCTTGCGCATGATCTCCTGGCGCTTCACCCGGGCGCCAGCGTGACGATCCATGCAACCGATATCGACACCGTGGTGCTGGAGAAGGCAAGGACCGGCATCTACGATCGAAAGGCCCTTGAGAATGTGGACGAACGCCAGATCCGTCGGCATTTCATCAGCCACGACGACGGCACGTTCGAGGTCCGCCCTCACATCAAGGATCTGGTCAAGTTCCGGCAGCACGACCTGATGTCGGGCATTCCCATCGCGCGATACCTCGACGCGGTCACCTGCCGGAACGTCACCATCTACTTCACCGAGCAGCAGAAGAACGAACTTGCACGTCTCATTCACTCGGCGCTCTCGGTCGACGGTTACTACATCATGGGTAAGACAGAATACCTGGGGCGAGAGGTGGAGCACCTCTTTGCGCCGTACAACGTCATGCAGAAGATACTCCGGAAAGCCGCATAGTGCGGCCGCATTTTTTCTCGGGCTACCAGCGGCGGCCGGAAGAGTCGGTCTCCGCTTCGGTCTCGTCGAACTTCGACATCCGGTGCATGAAGGCCTTCCGGGCCTGGTAGCGCTTCAGCTCGGAGAAGAGCAGGAAGAAGTTCACGCCGACGACGATGATGATGAGCATGAGGCTGATCCAGAGTTGACCGTCGTTCTGCGTCGTGATGAAGGTCGCGACAAGGAGCACCACGAACGAGAGCAGATAAAAGATCACCCACGTGCGCACCTCAGTAACTTCCATGCTCTCATCAGGACGGTGGCATTCTCTCCGTATTAACGGTTCCGTTTTGGAGTGACGGCAGACAATCAAGACCGGAGAGAATCGGCAAATATAATACGCCAGTCAAGCCGTTGCGTTCAGTTGGGCGAGCAGATTTCGGATAAAAATCCGAAGGTCTTTTACCTCGTACGTCCCTCTACACCTGTGGATAAAGGCGACGTCTTGAGCATCCTTGCCGCCGTGATCATCGTCTCCGCGGTGGCGATAGCCTTCCGCCTGCCTGTAGCGGACGCCGGGCAGGCAGTTCCGGAACCCGTCACGCCGGGGGGCATCCCGACACCCGCCGTCACCGCCACCCCTGCCCCGGCGTCGCCCGTACTGCCGGCCCTGACAAAAATATCCTATACGACCAGGATCTGGGATTATCCCCGCTGCCATCTCCCGGCCAACCTCGTTTCCTACGGAGGTTCAGACCCATCCTGGCAGGGGGCTCACAACGTCATCCCGTTCGCTTATGTCGAAGAGGCAAAAGGGGGCATCACCGAGACGTTCCATGTCCCGTACGATGTCTGGAGGCTCAACTGCAGCGTAACCGCAACGGTGAGGCCCGAGGCCGCACGCTTCCGGATGGCGCTGGTCGAGCGGGAGAGCGGGACGATCGTAGAAGGGGCATCCCTCCAGTATCCGGGCAGCGTTATCAAAAATGTCGAGAGGGGAGGTAAGGATTTCTACCTCATCGTCAGCGTGGACCAGGTGGATGCATACCGCATCACCCTGGAGACGCTCCCGCAATATCTCTCTAAATCTTCTCGATAGTGATCCTGACCCGATCCCCTGCCCGCACACCGTGCCCCTTCGGGACGTCGATGTTGAACCAGAGCACCTCCGGATTCTCATGGCTCTTGTCCTGGGACATGAGGCAATCCTTGTGATCGTTGATGGTGGCCACAAACTCGACGGGTGCTTCAAACTCCAGAATCTTCATGCCGTAGACTACGGCGTTCCAGAATAAAATTATGATGCACGGGGGGTTACACGCCATGTCGTGCTGTTCGAGTAACTCCAGCGCCTGATGTCCAGCTCGTCACAGATCTCTGAGAGGATGGCAAGGTTGATGCCGACCTCTTTGGGGGAGAGACCGAGATCGGTTGCGATGTACTTCGATTTGAAGTAGGATTTGCCTGTTTTCAACCCCGACTTGAGGTGATACAGGATCTTTCGCTGGGTATCGCTATATCTCTCTTTAATACGATCTTTCGTCGACATCCACTCGTTCCCTCGTGAGCAAGTGCTTTTTGTGCCGATCAATATTTATACCTACCCATTTGATCCCGGGGTATCTAAAATCAAGTATACAAATCGCTGTATATAATCCAGCATCGTCGTGCCGATCGATGCGGGGAGGAACACGATCTGTACCCGGCAGCGGGGCGGGCGGCCCCGACAGCGCAGTGCCGCCCGCGACGCCGGACCGGCCGGGGAGAGGATAGTCTCGCAGCCGTCGATACCTCTCCCGGCTCTCCGGGGTTATCTCCGGTTTCTGCGCATCACGACGAGAAGCCCGGCGGCCGCAACAGCGGCAAGGGCGCCGATGAGCGAGAGAGGAGCCGCCGGTGTCGGGCTCGGGACCACCTCCGCCTCCGCGAACGGGGTGAACGTCGGCATCTCGGCCGTGGACGTCTCCGCTGCGGTCACTCCAGCCGTCACCTCGTCCGTCCCGGTTACGACGATGGATCCGGTCACGTTCCCGGTCTCATTGTCAGTCGCGTTGAGGGTCTCCTCGCCTGTCACGCCGGAGGCGCCCTCGGCGGTCGCATTGAGGCGGGCCTCGTCAGCCGCACCGAAGGTCCCGGTGGAGGAAAAACCGACCGCGGTCTCTTCAGGGGTCGCCTCCACGAGGGTTTCTGCAGTCTCTACAGGCGTCTCCTCTACCGGGGTCTCCTCCGTCTCGACCGGAGTCTCCTCCTCTACCGGGGTCTCGGCGGGTGTCGGGGGGAGGGTCCAGGTCATTGGTTCCGCAGATGCCGCACTCTGGGCGGCAACGGGGAACGCAGCGGCGGCTACTGCCACAAGCAACACGACCAGGAGCCCCTTCATTATCCATCGGTTTCCTGCCATGGAGGCCCCTGTTCGACATAAACGTATTTTTATATTTCGGTCGATGTGAAAATCGCAGCACCGCTTAACCCACCCGCACTCACCCCGCAGGGGGGCGATGGCAGAGATCGCTCTGGAGCGGCAGATCGCATCTACGCGAAGAAGAGGAGTATCGCAGTGCGGAGACGCACGGAGACCATCCGGGGGCCGGGATCATCCCCGGTGCCGAGCCGTCCGCAACGAGAGCGGGAAAGAAATGGCGATCAGATTGGCGCTTCACCAATCTTCCTGATCAGGTTTTCGAGCACCACATTGCGCATTCCTTCCACGAACTTGATGCTCCCGACGACAAGATGGCCGCCGCCGTTCACTCCGCCGCCGGAGATCTCGGCGTGGAGTTCGCGCACCATCCGGGGGATGTTCATCATGACGCCGCGGGAACGCAGGACGGCAAAGTCCGGCCCAAAGCCGATCGTCACGACCGGTTCTCCCGGGTGCGCCCTGACCAGCCGGTCGTGCACCTCGCCCGAGGTCTTGCCGGGCGGCGGGAACGTGAACCGGTGAGCGAAGAGCTCGACGTCGAGCATGAAGAGGTGGGCGCCGCTCGGCAGCATCCGGCTCTCGACGTGGGGCATGATGGCCTCGAGCTGCTCCTCGATCGCGTGGTTCGCCTCTTCGACCAGCAGGTTGACGAACTGTTTGTGGCGTTCGGCGTTGCCGGAGAGGTTCAGGATATCCTTGATGATCTCTCTTCCGTCGCTGAACCGGAGCCAGAACTGCTCGTAATCCAGCGCCAGCGCGATCTTCTTGCAGTCGTCCTCCGAGTAATCGGGCGCGGCCACCGCAAGGTAGCGGGCGCGTTCCGGGGCTTCACTCCGGTCGCCGACCCCCGCGACCGCCGGGAGGTGCCGGATCTGGTTCTCGACCGCCGGGTTGACCAGGCGGGCGACCTCTGTGCCCAGCATCCCGGCCGTGATCCCGTAATCGCCGCCCACGTGGTAGGGGTTGACGTGCCCGATCAGGTAGTCGTCCACGATCTCGTCGGGGTGGTGGTGGTCCACGACCATCACCGGGAGACCGAAGATCCGGGTCACCTTCAGCGACGGCATATCCTCTTCGGTGGACCCGTTGTCCATCAGGAGGATCATCGGCATCTTCTGCCCGTAGCGGATGTTGTCCTTGAGGGCGAAGTCAAGGTCTCGCGTGATATCCTCGACCTCGTAGAACGGGGCCTTGGACGGGGACCGCTTGAAGAGGAAGTACTCCGCGTCGAAGTCCCCGCCGCTCTCGCGGATCAGCGCGGTCACCGCCTGTTCGATGGCGACGGCGGCGCAGATGCCGTCCGCATCCGCGTGGTGCCGGAGGATGATCGGCCGCGCCGTCAGGACGGCTTTGCGGATCTCCTTTGCCACCTTGCGCATCTGCGGCCGGAGGGCCTCGAGGACCTCGCTCTCCACGAGGAACGGGATCTCCGGCGGCTCGGCACGTGCATCGAGCGCCGCGTCGATACGTCCCCTGACCCGTGCCACGTCTTCCGGCTCCAGGACCGACATCGATCCGGCCTCGATCTGGAGCTGGTTGTTGCGTTGCATCACCTCGCCCGTGAGGGCGACGATGTCCCCGAGTTTGACCTCGGGATAGGCGCGGACGCCTGCCTCGACGAACGCGGCCGCGTTCGCGGTGCCGGACTCGTCCACGACGGTGAAGATCGTCGGTCCCGACGTCTGCTTGATCTGGGCGACCTCGCCCTCGACCAGGACCGTCCGGCCGATCTTCTTCCCGAGATCGGCAAGAAGCACGCTCGTGGTCTTCTTGGTCACGTTCCGGGTCTGGTAGACGGTCGGCGTGACCTCCTCGAGGTCGATGTTGCCGTTGCTCCGGACCTGGATGACGTGAACGATGATCGGGTCGCGCTCGCTGTGCTGCGCCTTGACGTTGCTCTTATGGACGAGCCCCTTGACCCGGTCGTTTAACTGGACAAAGACGCCGAACGGGGCAAAACCCTGCACCCGTCCCAGGTACATCTTTCCTTCCTCAACCTCGTCGAGATCGCAGTTCGCTCCGAGGCGATAGACAATGGTATCTTCAGTATCTTCCATAGTAACTCTCCTGATTATTCTTCAGGCATCTCGGTGGTATATCCGGCAAGTTCGTACAGCCGGCACTCACCGTCGCGCCTGCCCTTTGCTATAATAATGTCACCGCTCTCCAGCCGGACATCTTTCCCCGGCCGGTAGACCCACCGGTCGCCGTGTTTGACGGCGAGCACGATCATCCCCGTCACCGTCGCAAGCGACATCTCCTTAAGGGTTCTCCCCACAAGCGGAGATCGGTCCGCCACAGGAATCCGGGTGATGATCTCGTCAGACTCCCGGACAATCTTCTTGAAGACCGGCGGGATCTCGATATCCCGCAGGAGAACGTCGACGATGGCGTGAGCCGAGTCGCTGATCGCCTGCGTGAACGAGGAGAGGTAGAGCAGGCCCCTGAGATAGCGCACGTCCTCGATCTTTCGTGCTGCTTCGAGGATCCAGAGGTCCAGGTCGTAGCGCATGTCATCAAGGGTCCTGTCGAGATCGACCACCTCGTTCGCCACCTCCTTGTTGTTGAAGAGCAGGGAGGTGTATGCGAGCCCGACGGAGAGCTCTGAGATGTTCTTCATCTCGATGATGAGCTGGACCGCCCTATCGAGGTCATCGACCTCACCCGCATGCAGGGGTTCGCCCGCAGGCCGCTCCGTCATCCCCGCCATCCTCGAGAGGATATCCGCTCCGGCCTCCGGGCCCCGCGCTATCAGGATATCACCACTCCTGACGCAGGTGGCCCTGTCGGGGTCGTAGATCCAGCCTTTGCCGCGCCGGATGGCGATCACCTGCATCCCCGTCGTGCTCTGAACTTTGAGGTCGCCGAGCGTCCGACCGGCAACCTCGCCCCCCTGGTCGACGATGATCCGGGTGACGATCTCCTCTGCCTCAGGAAAGACGCGTTTGAGTTTTGCCGGGAACCTGATATCCTTCAGGATCAGTTTCGCCATATCCGAGGCCGAGTTCGCGATCCTCTCCGCGGCCTCGGCCACCTGGAGCATGCCGCTCATCGCCTCCGCCTCTTCGATCCTTCTCGCGGCAAGAACGCTCTGGATCCTGGCCTGGTAGACCAGTCTGTTCATTCTCTCTTCGAGATTGGTCACTTCGAGCGCTATCTCTTTGCCGTCGAAGAGGATTGCGGAGTAAGAGAGATCAACCATCAGCTCAGAGACGTCCTTCATCTCGATCAGGACGTCTTTGAAACTGACCGGCTGGTATTCATGTTCCATCATGGGTCTGCTAACCGTTGTTCTCATGTTTTG
This sequence comes from Methanoculleus caldifontis, assembly GCF_032842345.1. Taxonomy (NCBI): domain Archaea; kingdom Methanobacteriati; phylum Methanobacteriota; class Methanomicrobia; order Methanomicrobiales; family Methanomicrobiaceae; genus Methanoculleus; species Methanoculleus caldifontis. The sequence continues at coordinate 480,798 of NZ_WBKO01000002.1, forward strand.
TTACTGCAACAGCAGGCCTATCATCGTCACGAGCGCAGCAGCCCCGATCAGGTCGATCAGGCTTGTGATGACAGGGATTCCGAAGTTGTCCGGATCGAGACCGTACCTGAATGAAAGGCTCGCGGTGGCGTATGCCACGCCGTTCACCAGTGTCATGACGACCAGACCCGCCGCAAGGCTGATAGCGACCAGCATCCCGAGGCCGGGGCTGTTCAACCCCATGAGCACCGCCGCACCATGCGCGATGAGCGCCAGCAGTGGAAGCAGTATCAACGTATAGAGATAGGAAATAATAAAATGATGCACCACGCCGCGCTCAGGGAGGAAGGAGGGGCTGAGCTCGCCGGTGTGCATCCCCGTCGAGAGGCGCGACCCGAGAATACCGCCTATCGACCCGAGCCCGCCCGTGAACGGCGGGATCAGGATGAGAAAGGCCGCGATCGTCACCAGGGCTTCTAGATTGAGGGAATAGGTGAGACCGGCCAGCGTGCCGATGACACTGAGCGGGATGAGGAGAAAGACGTTCTCGCGGACGATCGCTCCGATCCGCACCGACCGGTTCCAGGTGTAGAGGATGGCAGCGAGACCGAAGACGATCGCGACTCCCCCGAGCACCAGACGTATCCAGGGCGGGAGGAACATGATGGATGTCGCGGAGAGGACGAGGATCGGGAGCGTGACGAGGTCGCCTGATGTGGTGACGGTCGGTGCTCCGATCATGTCGAGGTCGAGGCCGTAGCGGTAGCTCGCAAGGGCGATGAGCAGGGTTATCCCCATCACTACGGCCCCCGCGACGATGCCGGTGACGACCGATATCAGGACGAGGTCGGTGACTGCTATCACGGGGGACTCGAAGATGCGGCTCCCCACGTAGGAGAAGATACCGATGACGAACGCTATGAGGATGGTTATCACGAACGAGGCGCGGATGTTGTCGCCGAGAACGCTCCCCTCCTCAAAGTCGATAGAGAACTCCCCAAGGTGCATCGACGACGAGAGGCGGGAGGCAAAGACGCCGGCGATGCTCCCCCGGATATGGATGATCGAGGGCAGGAGCACCATCAGGCCGGGGATCAGCTCGAGGACTTCACTGACGGAACCGAGATAGATGCCTGCAGCGCTCAGGACAACTGCGCTGACGAGCAGGGCGCCGAGACCCGTGAGTATCAGGCGGCTCTGGCTGGATAAGCCCTGCTCCATCACCATCACCATCCATTGCACTCAACCCCGGTACGGGATCTCCACGACGGCCAGATCGGCCGGGAGGATCACGTCTCCCTCATACTGTCGCTTTGCATCGTGTATATGGTTTGCTGTAGCGGTATAACGGGAGCTTATGTGGATCAGGGCGAGCATACGGGCTTTTAAGGTCCTCGCCGCCTCGCCGGCCTCGCCTGCAGTGGAGTGCAGGACCTCGCGGGCCCGATCGCTCTCCTGGTCGTCGAACGTGGCGTCGTGGATCAGGAGGTCGGCGTCACGGAGCATCGGCGCGGCATCGGGCAGGTGCTGGATGGGGCGCGTGTCCCCGGTGTAGACGATCTTTCTGCCCGGGCGCGGTTCCCCCAGCACATCCTCGGGCCGGATATCGGTCTCCGTGCCGTCGCGGACGATGCGGACCGCTTCCCCGCGCTGGAGCCGCCCGAAGAGCGGTCCCGGCGGGACACCGAGGGCGATCGCCCGCTCGCGGTTGAAACGGCCGGGCCGCTCGTCCTCCTCCATCACGTAGCCGAGCCCGGGGATGCCGTGGAACGTCGAGAACGCCCGGACAGTGTAGCCGTTGAAAGGAACGACCGAGCCGTGCTCGAGGGTGTGGGCGGTGACCGTGAACCCGCGGGCATGGCGGTTGATCTTCTGGACCAGACTGACGAACTCCTCGACCCAGGGCGGGCCGTAGATCGGGAGCGGCTCGGTCCTTCCCGTGAACGCGAGCGTCTCGACGAGCCCGAAGATGCCGAGGAAGTGGTCGGCGTGCCAGTGGGTGACGAAGACGGCGTCGATGGTGAACCCGGTCCTGGCACGCATCATCTGCTGTTGCGTCCCTTCCCCGCAGTCGAAGAGCAGGGTATCGGAGCCCCGCCGTATGAGGATCGAGGAGGGATTACGCTGCGGCGACGGGAGCGCTCCTGCGGTCCCGAGGAAGTGGACGTGGAGGGTCTCGCCGGCTATACGAACCACTTCCTGAATGCCGCAAGGCTCCGTTTTGCCTCTTCAAGCGTCCGGCCCTCGATCACGGTCCGGCCGGAATAGTCGCGGGCGATGATCCGCCCGACCTTCTCCCAGTTGATCGTCCCGTCGCCGAGCGGCAGGTGCTCGTCCGACCGCCCGTGGTTGTCGTGGATATGCAGGTGGCTGATCGCAGGGACGTGTGCCAGGAACGCGTCGACGAGACCGTTGGTGTTCGCGTGCCCGACGTCGAGGGTGATCCCGATCCCGGCAATTCCCTCCGTGAGGCCGAGGGTCTCCTCGGGGTAGCGGCAGAGGAAGTCCTTGATGCTGATCATGTTCTCGACGCACGCGAGGACGCCGTGGTCCTCGGCGTACTTCCCGATCTCGACGAGTGCGGTCTTCTGCATCTCCCAGACCTTCTCCGGGACGAGTTTTCCCACCGGGGAGACAAAGCCGGGATGGACCGTCACCCGGTCGGTCAGCTCGGCCGCGTAGCGGATGCAGCAGCAGGTCTGCCGGATCGACTCGCGCCAGATCGGGTAGTTGAGCGACGCGAGGTTCAAGTCGCTGTAGGGAGCGTGGACGGTGGCAAGAAGGCCGGTGCTTGCGAGGTTCTCCCGGATCGCAGCGAGGTTGTCGGGATTGTCCAGACGGTACTTCCCGTCGGCGACGATCTCCCATCCGGCGTATCCGAGTTCCTCAAGACCGAAGATCCAGTCCCGCGACTCCCAGACCTTCGACGAGGAGGAGAAGTACGGGGCAAGGCTCATGCGATCCCTCCTATCCGGCAGAGGAGGCTTCTCGCCTCCGCGGCGAACGCATCGAGGCTCCCTTCGTTCACGACCCGGCAATCCGCCTGTTCGAGTGCCCGGCCGAGCCCCCAGCCGAGTTCGCGGTCGTCGCGGGCCAGGAGTTCTTCCGCGGTGAGGGTGTCGTCCGACCGGCCCCGGTTCGCGAGCCTTGCATAACGCGTCTCAAACGACGAGACGATCCCGATCAGCGTGAAGTCGGGGAAGTGCTCCCGGAACGTCGTCACCTCGTAGTCCCCCCGGATACCGTCCACCAGGACCACGGGGGCGCCCGTCGCCTCGACGGCCGGGACGGTGATCCGGGCGATTGCATCCATGCCGAGTTCCGCACGCAGCTTCCCTGCGATCGCGCCGCAGTTCGCGTCCGTCGGTTCGAGCCCGGCCAGTCTCACCTGCTCCCGTATCGCGTCCCCCATGACCACGACCGGGATCCCGAGGTCCCGGGCGATCTTCGATACCTCCCCTTTCCCGCTTGCCGGCATACCGACGATTCCAATGACCTTCATCAGGGTTTCTCCGTTGCAATTATTCTATCGTATTTGAGAACAGCGGGCCGTGCCGGTAGACCCGGACTCCTGTCACCGGTGGTGCAGGTTGTGGCGGCCGCCACAAGATCTGCATGAACGTGGGTTCCCGACGATATTATGCTTAACGTCACGGGGACGGGTCCGGGCCGGGGCCGTACCCGACCTCGCCGTCCTCTCTCGTCCGGATCCGGACGTTTCGGCCGAGGGGTGCCGCTGCCGCCTCGAGTTCCCGCCGGGAGAGGGGCACGAACCCCGCAGCAACCCCCTGCTGGAGGACGAGGTCGAGCCCGCGGGTGGCCTTTGCGATGGCGGGGAGATCGCCTTCGCGCCCCCTGAAGAGCGTGACCACGATCTCGCACGTCTCCAGGCTGCCTTCGGCCTTCGCCCGCCTGCAAGCAGCAAGCGACTGTTGCACCGCACCGACGGCGGCCACCTCCAGGAGGTCGTCGTAGCGCTCCCACGTGGTCTTGATGTCGAGCGCGATCATGTCGACGAGGTGCCTCTCAAGAAGCTCCTCGATCACCCGCGGGAAGATCCCGTTCGTGTGCAGACCGACAGAGAGCCTCATTGCGCGGGCGGCGGCGGCAAGTTCGACGAGCGCCGCCCCCTGCAGGGTAGGTTCTCCGCCGGAGAAGACCACGGCGCCTGCAAGCATGCGGGAGCCCCGGATCATCGCCACGACCTCGTCTAAGGGACGAAGGTCCTCGCCGCCCTGGAGGGGGAGGTTATGGCAGTAGAAACAGCGCGCAGGGCACCCCCGGAGAAAGACGGTGCAGGCCGCCCGCCCCCGCCAGTCGACGGTGCTGATCGGGACGAAACCACCGAAATTGACGTTCTGGCTCTTCATCGGTCGGTGTACCGGTGCTCCCCCATCGCTTGTAAACCCTGGCTTTCCGGTAAGAAACCGGACCTGAATAAGAGTAACTCAAGTTGACTTGTTGAGAGAACAAGCAAATTTTAGCCCGGATATTAAAAACGAGCCTTTATCAATCCTTTCTTCCAAATATAACGTCATGGGTCTCATAGAAGACGCCCGGCGCGGCGTCGTCACCGAGGAGATGCGGATCGTCGCAGCAGCGGAAGGTGTAACCGAAGATTTCGTCAGGCGCGGCGTGGCCGAGGGCCACATCGTCATTCCGGTCTCCCCCTACCGGAAGGTGAAGATCTGCGGTATCGGCGAGGGGCTCCGCACCAAGGTCAACGCGAGCATCGGGACGTCCTCAGATATCGTCGACGTCGATATGGAGGTCGAGAAGGCGCGGCAGGCCGAGCGTGCCGGCGCCGACACGCTGATGGAGCTCTCCACCGGCGGCGATTTCGCGGAGATCCGACGCCGGGTAGTCGAGGCGACCACCCTCTCGGTCGGGTCGGTCCCGCTCTACCAGGCCTTCATCGAGGCTGCCCGGAAACACGGGGCGGTCGTCAACATGGAGGAGGACGACCTCTTCCGGATCACGGCGGAACAGGCGAAGCTCGGCACCAACTTCATGGCGATCCACACCGGGATCAACTATGAGACGATGAAGCGTCTGCAGAACCAGGGACGGCACGGCGGGCTCGTCTCCCGTGGCGGGGCCTTCATGACCGCCTGGATGCTCCACAACGAGAAGGAGAACCCGCTTTACTCCGAGTTCGACTACCTGGTCGAGATCTTGAAAGAGCACGAGGTCACCCTCTCGTTCGGCAACGGGATGCGGGCGGGAGCAGTCCACGACGCGACCGACCGCGCCCAGATCCAGGAACTGCTCATCAACGCGGAACTCGCCGACAAGGCGCACGCCGCGGGCGTCCAGACGATCGTCGAGGGGCCGGGGCACATCCCGGTCGACGAGATCGAGACGAACGTCGTCCTCCAGAAGCGGGTCACGAACCGGAAGCCGTTCTACATGCTCGGCCCCCTGGTCACCGATATCGCGCCCGGCTACGACGACAGGGTCGCCGCGATCGGGGCGGCGCTCTCCTCCTCCTACGGCGCCGACTTCATCTGCTACGTGACGCCGGCCGAGCACCTGGCGCTCCCCACCCCCGAGGAGGTCTACGAGGGCGTCATCAGTTCGAGGATCGCCGCTCACGTCGGAGATATGATCAAGCTCAAGAAGCGCGACGCCGATCTCGAGATGGGCCACGCCCGGAGAGACCTCGACTGGGAGCGCCAGTTCGCGGTCGCGATCAACCCCGAGCGCGCCCGGGCGATCCGGGCCGAGCGGATGCCGGCCGACGCCGACGCCTGCACGATGTGCGGGGACTACTGCGCGCTGAAGATCGTCGGGCGGCACTTTAACTTCTGATACAAAGACGGGAGGGGCCGGCGAGGCGCTCCGGCCAGGCCTCATCTTTTTTCTTGCCGGGAATGCCGAGTGTAAAATTGGTTTCCGGCTTTAATCCAAGAGGGTCATACAAGAGATGGTGATGCGGCCTCACGCGAAGTGCAAGCGAAGCGAGCTCGAGCACCGTAGGAACGACGGGCCGCAGGGCCGGAGCGTGAACACCGAAGGTGTGAGCCGCGAAAGCCGCGACTTGAGACGGTTCGCAGAACCAGAGCTCGAGCACAGTCAGGTGCGAAGGGGAGTTGCAGACGCCTGTCCAGTCTTCGCGTTCTTCGCGGCTTCGCGTGAGATGTTGCGTTACCCCACTACCGGCTCACGCGAAGGCGCGAAGGGCCCGAGATTGAGGAGGCCGGAGATCTTTGAAGGGCGAGTGAAGCGAGCGTGAGCACTGTCAGGTGCGAAAGGGAGTTGCAGATACCTGTGCCAGTCTTCGCGTTCTTCGCGGCTTCGCGTGAGATTTTCAGTACAGGGGGGAAGTACAGTCTCACGCGAAGGCGCGAAGCCGCGAAGGAAAACCCGCACCATTATCCCCCTCTCCATCCACACCCCCATATGAGGACAGCCCAATGAAACCCGATAACGAAAAACTCATCAACGACTTCCTCGCCCACGCAGACGACCTCGGCGACGACATCACGGCCGACGTAAAGGAGATGCTCGGTATCGTCCCCTTCATCTTCCCCATCCTCCGGGACCGGCCCGAGGTATTCGCGCTCTCCGCGATCGCCGACTACCGGACGTCCCGGCCCGCGTCCCTCGACCCGAAGACCGCAGAACTGATCGCCGTTGCGGCCGCCGCGGGAGCGGGGGCAGAGAGCTGCCTGAAGGTGCACATGGGGGCCGCACTGAAAGAGGGCGCCTCCCGCGACGAGATCCTCGACGTTCTCCTGATCGCCGCGATGATAGGAAAGACCCGGGTCCTTGCATCCTCCCTCCGCCGGTTCAGGGAAGTCTGCGACGAGGGGCAGGCACCGGAGAGGCAGGCACCGGAGAGGTGAGTGGTGCGGCCTCACCCGGGACATGCATGCTTTATGGTGTGATTCACCAAAATTTCCTGTAATGAGCCAGACAAAGGCCGCCCTCCGCCAGCAGGCAAAAGAAGCCCGGTCCCTTCTCTCCCCTTCAGAGATTGCCGCCCATAGTGCAGCCATAACCCGGCACCTCCTCGACCTCCTCAACGGCTTCAAAACCGTCATGGCCTACGTATCCAAATCCCCGGAGGCCGAGACGAAAGACCTGATCGTCGCCTTGAACCGCCGGGGCATCCAGGTCGTCGTGCCCATCATCGAGCGGGAGACCCACGGCCTCCGCCTCTCCTACCTCCCTGACCCCTCGGTCCTGGTCCCGAGCACCTTCAACGTCCCCGAGCCGATCGGCCACGAACTGCCGGCCAGGCCGGCGGACGTCGAGGTCGTCGTCATCCCGATGCTCGCCTTCGATGCCGAAGGGAACCGGCTCGGCTATGGGGCCGGGTACTACGACCGCTTCCTCTGCCGGTATCCGCACCCGATGAAGGTAGGCGTCGCGTTCTCCAGTCAGCAGGCGCGGAGTATCCCTGCCGACGAGAACGACGTGAAGATGGATTACATCGTTACGGAAAAGGGGATTATCGAGTGCAACGGGAGAGGGGCAGTAGAAAAATATAAATAATATATCACACTTACTTATGGTAAACCTAACAGAAGGAGGTTCATCACATGACCGATACCGAATCCGTTGAGGTGACCATCAAAGAGGCGGCCCACGAAGACGCCGGACGCGGGATCGCCCGACTGAGCATCGATACCATGAAGGCGCTCGGCCTCGTCAGCGGCGACGTCGTCGAGATCGAGGGGCGCCAGAAGGCGGCAACGCTGATATGGCCCGGGTTCCCCCAGGATACCGGCAGGGCGGTGCTGCGCATCGACGGCAGCACCCGGGGCAACGTCGGGGCGGGGATCGACGACAAGGTCAGGATCCACAAGACCGAGGCCGGATACGCGAAGAAGGTGACCATTCAGCCGACCCAGCCGATCCGCCTGGTAGGCGGCGAGCAGTACCTGGCGAGGATCCTCCGGGGCCGGCCGGTCACCGAGGGGCAGCAGATCCGGGTCAGCATCCTCGGCAACCCGCTCACGTTCGTGATCGCGAAGGTGGCCCCGAAGGGTATCGCCATCGTCACCGACAGCACCGAGATCGAGCTGAAGGAGACCCCGTACGAGCCCAAAGAAGGGAAGCGCGAGACGGGGGCGGCCGACGTCCACTACGAGGACATCGGGGGCCTCGACCGCGAACTGCAACTCGTCCGCGAGATGATCGAGCTCCCGCTCCGGCACCCCGAACTCTTCGAGCGCCTCGGCATCGAGCCCCCGAAGGGCGTCCTGCTTTACGGGCCGCCGGGAACAGGGAAGACGCTGATCGCAAAAGCGGTCGCAAACGAGGTGGACGCTCACTTCATCACGCTATCGGGCCCCGAGATCATGAGCAAGTACTACGGCGAGTCCGAAGAACGCCTCCGCGAAGTCTTTGAGGAGGCCCAGGAGAACGCGCCTTCGATCGTCTTCATCGACGAGATCGACTCGATCGCGCCCAAGCGGGAGGAGGTGAAAGGCGAGGTCGAGCGCCGTATCGTCGCCCAGCTCCTCGCGCTGATGGACGGATTAAAGACCCGGGGCCAGGTGGTCGTGATCGCCGCAACGAACCTCCCCGACATCATCGACCCCGCCCTCCGGCGCGGCGGCCGGTTCGACCGCGAGATCGAGATCGGCATCCCCGACACCAAAGGGAGGCAGCAGATCTTCCAGGTCCACACGCGGGGCATGCCGCTTGGTGAGGACGTCAACCTTGACGACTACGCCCGCTCGACGCACGGGTTCGTCGGCGCCGACATCGCCCTGCTCGCAAAAGAGGCGGCAATGCACGCAATCCGCGGGATCATCCCGCAGATCAAGATCGAGGAGGAGATCCCCGCCGAGATCATCGACCAGCTCCGCGTCACGAACGAAGACTTCATCGAAGCGCACAAGCACGTCGAGCCGAGCGCGATGAGAGAGGTGCTCGTAGAGATCCCCGATGTCAAATGGGAGGACGTCGGAGGACTCGATGAGGTCAAGGCCGAGCTCGCGGAGGCCGTTGAGTGGCCGCTCAAATATCCGGAGATATTTGCGAGCCTTGAGGCCGAACCCCCCCGCGGCATCCTGCTCTTCGGACCCCCCGGGACCGGCAAGACACTCCTCGCAAAGGCGGTCGCAAACGAGAGCGAGAGCAATTTCATCTCCATAAAGGGCCCTGAACTCCTCTCGAAGTGGGTCGGCGAATCAGAACGCGGAGTTCGTCAGGTATTTAGAAAAGCGAGGCAAGCAGCGCCGTCGATTATCTTTTTCGACGAAATAGATGCGCTTATGCCGAAGCGCGGAGCTTATATAGGATCGTCGCACGTAACTGAAAGTGTGGTAAGTCAGATCCTGACAGAGCTCGACGGCCTCGAAGAGCTCAACAATGTCGTGGTTCTCGGCGCTACCAACCGCCCGGACATGTTGGACGAGGCGCTGCTTCGCCCCGGCAGATTGGACCGGATCATCTACGTTCCGCCACCCGACCGGGAAGGCAGGAAGAAGATCTTCGAGGTGTACCTCAGGAACAGAGAGATCCTCGCAAACGATGTCAACATCGAGGACCTGGTCGACAGGACCGAGGGTTACGTCGGTGCCGATATCGAGGCGCTGGTTCGTGAAGCCAAGATCTCCGCCATGCGCGAGTTCATCGCCGCAATGGGCAGGAAGAGCGAGGAAGAACGGCGCCAGGCGATCGGCAACGTGAGGATCACGAGGAAGCACTTCGAAGACGCCCTCTCCCGCGTGAGAGGCACGCTGGACATCGACCGGCTTGAGGAGAACGAGCGCCACTCCTGGCAGATCCTCTACAACCAGGAGCAGCGGTCGACGCTCGAGGAGGCCGTCTCGACGATCAACCGTGCCAGGATGCGGGAGACAGGGAAGATCGAGCAGGAAGTCAGGGATCTTACGCAGGCCCTCAAGGAGGGGGTCTATGCAAGAAAGAAAGACTTCGGCGAGATCAGGCGCCTCACGAAGGAGTTGAAGGCCAGAATCGAACGCCCGCTACCCCAGACGGCTATGGCGTTCTGACGGGAGTGCCCGGCACCCATGAGGCGCTCCCTTTCAGGGGCACCCCCCCCATCAAGAGAGAGAACGTGATGCACATGAGTGACAGTCCAGCAGATATCTTCGAGCAGCTCAACGATTTGATGAAGCGCCTCATGGAGCAGGGGCTCAAAGAGCAGGGAGATCAGAACAGACCGTTTGCCTACGGATTCAAGATCGTCCTTCACGAAGCCGGCAAGATCGAGACCCCGGCGGAGGAGAAGAAGGCCGTAGCAGCACCGGCAGAACCCTCGTCCGAGGGGACCATCGAGCCGATAGCAGAGATGTACACGACCGATGACGACGTGACGGTGGCAATCGACCTCCCCGGTGTCGAGAAAGAGACCATTCACCTGTCACTCATCAACGGTACGCTGACCATCATCGCGGGCACGAGCCAGCTGACCTCCATCGAGGTGCCGGCCGTGGATCCCGACTCCATGCGGTCGAACTACAAGCACGGCGTCCTGGAGGTCAAGTTCTCCCGGGGCAAATCGATCAGGATCGACTGAGCGTGGGAGGCCCCGCCAGCCCAATACTTTTTGTCCGGCGGACCTGCGAGGCTGGAGGCCCGGAGCAGACCGGGGCCCGGCCAGGCATACCTGCCGGCACCATCCGTCGCCGGCCCGCACCGCCGGCCCCGCCCCGGCAGCCCCCCGGAGAGAACGCGCGACGGACTTCGGAGCCCCGGTACGAAGGAGCCCCGAATCGGTGCTTATCCCGGCTGAAATAATAGACGGACCCACATAAAAATTTAGAAACGTCAAACCAGAACGAAGTATTCCCGAAATCCCCTTCGGGAGCAGATACTGCGCGGACACGCTTCGATCCGGGAGAAAAGTTGCTCCGCAGACAGACTGCCGCAGCCAACTATTTTTCAAGGCGGCAACACCTACATATACAGTAATACCTATCTACTAGTCGTAAGGGCATTTGCCCGTCAGGTAGTGGTGATTAAATGGTCAAAACCACCGTATCCGTGATCAAAGCAGATGTAGGCAGTCTTCCGGGGCACTCCCGCACCCACCCGAAGCTCCTTGAAACGGCCGCCCGGATGCTCAAGGAAGCAGAAGGCAGTATCATCATCGACTCGCACGTCACCCACTGCGGTGACGACCTCGAGTTGATCATGACGCACGCCAAGGGCGAGGACAACGAAGAGATCCACAAACTCGCGTGGAACGTCTTCATCGAATGTGCCCGGATCGCCAAGGAGATGAAACTCTACGGCGCCGGTCAGGACCTGCTCGCAGATGCGTTCAGCGGCAATGTTAAGGGAATGGGACCCGGTGTTGCCGAGATGGAGTTTGAAGAGCGCGGTTCGGATCCCATTCTGGTCTTCATGGCCGACAAGACCGAACCCGGAGCGTGGAACTACTTCCTCTACCGGATCTTTGCCGACCCCTTCAGCACGTCCGGCCTCGTCATCGACCCCTCGATGCACGACGGGTTCACCTTCGAGGTCCACGACGTCATCGCGAAGCGTAAGATCCTCTTTAACACGCCCGAAGAGTCCTACAGCCTCCTCGCCTATATCGGAGCACCGAGCCGTTACGTGATCAAGTGCGTACGGAAGAGGAACGGCATGATTGCAGCCTCCACGAGCACCCAGCGCCTGAACCTGATGGCCGGCCGCTATGTCGGGAAGGACGACCCGGTCATGGTCATCAGGGCACAGAGCGGGTTCCCCTCGGTCGGCGAGGTCATCGATCCCTTCAGGACCCCCATCCTCGTGGCCGGCTGGATGCGCGGCTCGCACCACGGGCCGTTCATGCCGGTGGGCGTCTGCGATGCAAACTGCACCGCATTCGACGGGCCGCCGCGGGTCATCTGTCTCGGGTTCCAGGTCAGCGACGGGAAACTGATCGGGCCTGCCGACATGTTCGACGACCCGGCGTTCGACCGCGTCCGCGACAGGTGCTGCGAACTATCCGACGTGCTCAGGGCCCACGGGCCGTTTGAACCGCACCGCCTCTCGCTTGAGGAGATGGAGTACACCACCCTCCCCGGCGTCGAGAAGCAGTTCGAGAACCGCTGGGAAGACCTCCCCGAGTAACCCTTTTTTCCTGGTTGATCCGGAGGCGGCAGGGCATCTGCCGGCCGTTCCCGGTGCCGGATGTGCTAAAGGTGCTAGCGGCTGCCATAGCCCAGCGGCCGTTTGTGGCAGCCACCGGTCACCAGCAGCACCTGGCGGTGCTGCGGCTCCTGCTGGCCGTTCGCGGCCACCAGTCGCCCATGCAAACCTTAATGAGTGAATATAACCACATAAGAACAGATGGTTAACGGCATTGTACTCCCCGTAAAGAAGGTTTTTTCACTCGTTGACTCTAAGATCGTCGTTGAGATCAAGGATGACGGCAGGAAGCTCCAGGGCCGGCTTGTGGCGGTGGACGAGCACTTAAACCTGCACATGGACGAGACCACCGAGTACACCGGCGATCAGCGGGGCCGCGCTCTGGGAACCGTCGTTATCCGAGGCAATAACATCCTGACCATTGCACCCCTACTCTGATACCCATGCCTGACCAGGAGGAAGAAGCACTCAAGGTCATCCAGTCCCATCGCCAGGGAGTCCTCCAGAGCGAGCTCTGGAAACTTCTTGATATCGACAGCAGGAAGTGCTCCAGGATCGTGAAGCGGCTGCTGGATGCCGGGTTGATCGAGCGGCTCGAGTTCCGCAGCGACGGCATCAAGACCTACGTTCTCCGAGCAAAGAAGCAGGCGGTCGACCCCTGCGTCATCCTTGCCGGCGGGGAGATCCTCCCGTGTATCGGGTGCGATCAGGAGTGCACACCGGAAGAGTGCGCGCTCCTCCTTGACTGGATGTACCAACTTGCTCTTGAAGAGTATCAGGAGTAAGGCATCCCATTTTTAAGAACCTGTGACCTTCGAGGATCACCTATCGGCAACTCCTGCCGGCTCGCCTCTCCCCGCACGGCGCACCCCCGCGGTGACGCGGCCTTACAGATAGTACGGCTCTGTTGAAACCCTCTCCCTGAGATCGAGCCCATTGCAGGATTATCCATACATCTTGACTCACGCGAAGCCGCGAAGAACGCGAAAGAGGCTGTCAACACCCATTTCAGGCTTCGCGCCTTCGCGGCTTCGCGTGAGGTCACACCAGTACCCTCTCCACGTAACTGAGTGTTCTCTAGAGGGTGTAGACCATTTCAACAGAGCCGATAGTACAGATGCCGGAAGTCCTCGGAAGATCTTGCAAGAGCGACACCCGGCCGGTCGGGACGGCTCTCCCCGAAGAGAGGAGCCTTCCATTCGCCGAACTCGTAAAAGAGGAGGGATATGACAGCCCTCAGGACGGGACCATCTCATCGAGGGCATTCTTCTTCCGGCAGACGGCGTCGATAACGCCGTGCTGCACGTTGTAGAAACTGTGCGGGACATCGATCTCGCACTCGAGGTCGATGACCGTCTCTTCGTCGCCCCCGGTGCAGAGGGTTACGGAGTCCCTCTGGAACGTGACGTACGGGGCACCCTGTGCGCGGGCATCCACCACCGCGGTGACATAAATGCAGTCGTCCCCTTCGACCACCTCGACGTCGGAGACCTCGTCCTCGTTATCCCCGGACGGGTCGGGGTATGCACCCTCAGGGGAGCCGCTGATGATGGTGAACCCGATGATCTTCGGGTCCTGGAGTGGCATCTCGCTCAAGATCCGCTCCATCAGCCGCGCGATATTCTTGAACATCTCGTCGTATGGATTATTCGCCATGTGTACCACGTATCCGGTATCTGTCGTTGACTCGTTCGACAAACCCCATCTGCATGAGGCTGCCCAGTCTCTGTTTCAGCTCATCCGTGGACAGGCTGCTCACTTCCTCGAGTTCCACGATGGTCAGGTCGACGTGGGAGAGGGGGAGAAGGATGGCGTCCAGGTCCCTGTCGTCGACGGCGACGATCTCCCTCGTGCGCACGATCTCGTTGAATCTCGATTCGATCTCCCGCTCCAGTTGTTCGAGGTTCTCCAGAAGTTCTTCACGAGCCCGGACCATTCTTCCAAGCGCCGCGAGGTTCCTCGTGAATCGTGCTCTCTGGTCCCCCACAACGGAGGGGAGCGTAACCCCGTCCTGCTTCTGCAGGTTTACGATGACATTGATGTCATGGGAGAGGTAGTAATACTTTCGCCTGCGCTCGTCCTGGCAGGAGATGAGGAGTTCTTCGCGCTCCATCATCTGCAGATGTTCGATCACCGCCTTCGGACTGAGCACCAGGCGCTCGGAGATCTCGGTCACGAAACACGGCTTCTGCCTCAGCAGCTCTATTATTCGTCGCCTGTTCCGGTTTCCCAGGATATCAAGGAGACGGGAAACCTCATTGCCCTCAAGCATGTTTACTAAATGTTAGTGAGTTGAGTATAAAAAAGTGTCACTCGAAGAGGCGGTAATTCGGTGCCTCGTCGGTGATCATGATATTGTGCGGGTGGCTCTCGCCGTACCCTGCAGCCGTGATCCGGAGGAATTTACCGTTCTTCTTCAGGTCAGGTATCGTCTTTGACCCGGTGTAGCCCATCGCGGACTTCAGGCCGCCGACGAGCTGGTAGATGACGTCCGAGACGTGGCCGACGTAGGGGGTGACTCCCTCGACGCCCTCCGGGACGAACTTGGTCCTCCCGATCTCCTTCTTCTGGAAGTAGCGGTCGCTCGACTCCCCACTGCTCATGACGCCGAGCGATCCCATCCCCCGGTACTGCTTGTAGCGCCGGCCTTTGATCGTCGTGACCCTTCCCGGCGCCTCGTCGGTCCCGGCAAAGAGGCTGCCTGCCATGATGCTGTCCGCACCTGCGGCGATCGCCTTCGCGATATCTCCCGAGTAGCGGATGCCGCCGTCCGCGATCACCGGCACGCCGACACCGTGCGCCACCTCGGCGACGTTTATTATCGCAGAGACCTGCGGCACACCCACACCCGCGACGATCCTCGTCGTGCAGATGGAGCCCGGCCCGATACCGACCTTCAGCCCGTCGACGGAGTCGATCAGAGTGGAAGCCGCCTGTTTCGTGGCGATGTTCCCGGCTACCACGTCGACGGCGACGCTCGCCTTGATCTCCCTGACAGACTTGACGACGTTCATGTTATGACCGTGCGCGCAGTCCACCACCAGGGCATCGACACCCGCCTCGACGAGCATCATGGCCCGCTTGAAGTCGAAAGGCCCCACTGCGGCGGCGACCCGGAGTTTCCCGTTCGCATCCCGATTCGCGCGGGGATACTGCCGTTTCTCGAGGATATCCCGCATCGTGATGATACCGACGAGGCGTCCCTGTGCATCCACAACCGGGAGGCGCTCGACCTTGTTCGCGTACATGGTCTCGAGCGCATCCTCGACGGTGATCTCTTCGGAGGCCGTGATCAGTTTCCGGGTCATGTATTCAGTGATTCCTGCTCCACCCTTTTTAGGCAGAATCGCCCGGATATCCCTGCGACTGACGATCCCGATCACCCTGCCCTCCTCGACGATGGGCACGCCGCCGATACCGTACTGCCGCATGACCCGCTCCACGTCGGTGACCGTGGAATCGGGACCGACCGCCACGACCTCGCGCTCGATCAGGTCCTCGGCCTGCTTGACGATCCTGACCTCGGCAACCTCGTGTTCGGGGGTCATGTTCCGGTGGATGACGCCGATGCCGCCTTCACGGGCCATCGTTATCGCCATCACCGACTCGGTCACCGTATCCATGGCAGCGCTCACGAGAGGAATATTCAGGGGGATGTTCCGCGAGAACCGCGACCTGACGTCGGCCTCGGCGGGCTCGACCCAGGATTCGGCGGGTTCAAGCAGCACATCGTCAAACGTAAATGTTGTCTCCATCTGCATCTTCTCGGTATACATACGTCACCTGAGCATCATCATTGCTTTCTCCACCAGTTCAGCCCGGACCCGGGTTGACCGGTCGCCTCCGCAGACCATCCCCCGGACGCCGATGATCTCGGGATCGATGCGCTTTAAGGCATCGAGATCCTCGAACTTCAGCGAGCCCGCAAGGGCCGTCTGCAGCCCGAGTCGCCGGTTCTGTTCGGTGAACCGGGTCAGGCTCTCCTCGTTCATGAAATCAAAGAGACTCTTCCCGTCTTTGATCCCGGTGTCGATCATGGCGAGATCGGCACCGGCTTCTGCGACCAGCGGACTGATAGCAAAGGGCGAGATCGTCCCCATCCTCTCGAAATCGGCATAGGCAGCGATGACGACGTGCTTTTCTGGAAAATCCTGTTTCACCGCCGTCGTCACGGCCTCGATGACGTCGCGGGCACGGTCTGCCCCGTCGAACATCAGCCCGACCTTGATGAAATCGGCACCCGCATGAGCGGCGCCATAGGCAGAAAGAGCTGCAGTTCCTGGCTTATACTCATTGTCCCCAATGGCAGCGCTGACAGGCTTGTTCCCGGCGATCTTCTTGATCTCCCGGATGACCCAGGGAAAATTCGCACCCAGCGACCCTTCTGAGGGTTTCTTTACGTCGATGATGTCAGCGGAAAGCGAGCTTCTTGCCTCCTCAATGCTGCTCGGACTGACGAGTAATTGCATAGAAATTAATGATCCTTCACCCTAATAGTGATTGCGTTGAGGACATGGAACTGATTCTTGCAGTCGATCTGGCAGGAGGCCTCGTGGTGCATGGGAAGTCCGGGATGCGCGCCGGCTACCGGCCGCTCACCTGGGGGCTCTCCCCCTCGGCCGAACCGGAGGCGTATCTCGC
The DNA here is from genome assembly GCF_032842345.1 of Methanoculleus caldifontis. Taxonomy (NCBI): domain Archaea; kingdom Methanobacteriati; phylum Methanobacteriota; class Methanomicrobia; order Methanomicrobiales; family Methanomicrobiaceae; genus Methanoculleus; species Methanoculleus caldifontis. The sequence goes on from NZ_WBKO01000002.1 coordinate 497,481, forward strand.
CGCCTTAAGACCCCGGTTTCTCTACATCGCGGACCTCGAGAGCATCCAGGGCAGAACGCCGCAGGACGACCTCGTCAGGCGTTGCGCCGCCATGGTCGAGCGGTGCTACCTCGACCGGGGCGTCCGGTCGCCCGCAGGGTGTGCCGCGGTCGCCGACGTGACGCCGGTCATCGGCACCGAGACGGGCGCAGCGGCGATCGAAGACCTCGCTGCCTACCGGGAGGGGTATCTCAGCATCGATATCAAAGGGGGCCGGGTGCTCCCCTGGGGCATCCGGCCGGCGGAGATGCTGGCCCGGGCGTCAGAGTTCTCGTTTGAGGGGTGCATCATCCTCAATATCGCTGCCGTAGGAACGGAGCAGGGCCTCGCCCGGGAGGACCTCGAGGAGATGCGGGCCTCCTACCCCGGGCGCCTCATCTACGGCGGCGGCGTCGCCGGAGTGGACGACATCCGCCTCCTCGAGGCCACCGGGTTCGACGGGGCGATCATCGCGACGGCCGTCCACCGGGGTACGGTCCCGCTCGAGTGGGTCAGGAGGGGACGCCCGTGCTGGTAACGATAGAAGGGATCGACGGGAGCGGCAAGAGCACCCTCCTTGCCCGCCTCCGGGAACTGCTCGCCGATCTTGACCCGGTCTTCACCCGCGAGCCCGGCGCCACCTGGGTGGGCGAGTCGGTGCGGCGGGCGGTTGCGGAGCGGATGGACCCGATCACCGAGGCGCTCCTCTTCTGCGCCGACCATGCCGCCCATATCGATACGCTGATCCGGCCCGCGCTGGACGAAGGGAGGCTCGTCATCTCTGACCGCTACTCCGACTCGCGGTTCGCCTACCAGCCGGTCGTCCTCGACGGCATCCTCCCCGACCCGCTCCCCTGGCTCCGCGCGATCCACGACGGATGGTCGGTCAGGCCCGACCGGACGTTCCTCCTGGTCCTGCCGGTAGAAGATGCCGTATCAAGGCTCGACCCTAAAAAACAGAGAGAATACTTCGAGAATGCCGGCATCCTCGCGCGGGTGCAGGAAAATTACCTGACTCTCGCGGCGGCCGACCCGACACGGTTCGTCGTCGTCGATGCCCTGCTCGAAAAAGAGGAAGTTGCAGGGTTTATCGCCGACGAGATCAGGACTGGTGTCCGATCGTCACGATCACGTCCCCGAGCGTGAGGACGTCCACTTCTTCTCCGGCAACCCGGTAGGCGACCTTCGGCGCGAAGGAGCCTGCCGGGACCGGGATCTCTGCACCGTCGACCGTGACGGTAGCCGGCGGGTTCTTGAGCAGTTCCGGCGGGAGGGCCTGAACGGCCTCCATGAATCCACGGGCCTGTTTCCGTAACGAGGGGCCGATGATTGCCATGTTGAAGTCCACGCCGTCCACGACTTCCTCGAGCCGGGGCGTGCCGGCGGACCAGTGGGCATCGGCATTGAGCGCCCGCCCCGCATCGCCGGCATCGTCGACCGGCTCGGGCGCATAGATCGTCACGTGGCCGAGCGGCGCGTTCAGCGCCATGCCCTTATCGTGCTTGTAGCGCCGGAGTTCGGCGACGGTCTTCACCAGGAGGTCGCCGTGGCGCTTTGCCTCGTCGTCGGCATACGCGAACTCCGGCCAGGCCTCCGTGTGCACGCTCTTTCCGGTGAGGTTATGGTAGCACTCCTCGGCGAAGTGGGGGATGATCGGGGCGAGGAGGCGGCAGAGGACGTCCATGGTCGTTGCGAGGGCGCTGCATGCGCTTGCCCTGCTTGCGTCCTCGGCATAGAGGCGGCCCTTCGCTATCTCGATGTAGTCGTCGGCGAGGGTGTTCCAGGCAAACTCCCGGATCGCCCTGAGCGCCCGGTCGAACTGGTAACTCTCCATCGCGGCAGTGACCTCGGCGACGGTCTCGGAGAGCCGGACGAGCAGCCACCGGTCGGTGAGCTCCGTCACCGGCGCTGCTGCCCCCGCTCCGGACTCCAGGTGCCCCGTGACGAACCTGAAGATGTTCCAGAGCTTGGTCTGGAACCGGGACGCGGCGACGACGTCGTTCCAGTTGAACATGATGTCCGAGCCGGTCGCGGCACCCCCGGCACCCCACTGCCTGAGCGCGTCCGCACCGTGCTGCACGACGATCTCTTCAGGGGAGATGATGTTGTTCCGGCTCTTGCTCATCTTGAACCCGTCTATCCCGAGCACCATGCCGTTGACGAGTATCTCGTCCCATGGGTGGCCGCCGGCCAGGGCGTTCGCCCGCAGGATGGTGTAGAACGCCCAGGTCCGTATGATGTCGTGGCCCTGGGGGCGGATCTGCGCCGGGAAGAGCGGGGGCTTCGCATCGGACCCGTCCCACCCGGTGACGTGGAGCACCGATATCGAGGAGTCCATCCAGGTGTCAAGAACGTCTTTCTCGCCGACGAACTCCGATGCGCCGCACTTCGGGCAGGGGGTTTTCGGCTTATCGACGGTCGGATCGATCGGGAGGTCTTCTGCGGCAGGGAGGACCATCTCGCCGCAGGCGGAACAGAACCAGACCGGGATCGGGGTCGCGAAGATCCGCTGCCGGGAGATGCACCAGTCCCACTCCATCGAGTTCGCCCAGTTCTCCATCCGGATGAACATATGCTCCGGCGTCCAGGAGATCTTCCTTGCCTGCTCGAGGATCTGGTCCTGGTGGACCTTCACGAACCACTGGCGCTCCGAGAGGATCTCGATCGGGGTCTTGCACCGCCAGCAGGTTCCCACCCGCTGTTCGAGTTCCTCCTGCCGCTTCAGGACCCCCGCCTTCTCCATATCGGCAAGGATCGCCTTCCTGCAGGCCTCCGAGGTCATCCCGGTATAGGGAGCAGCCGTCGCGGTCATGATGCCCTTCCGGTCGACGGCCTTCCGGAGTTCGAGACCGTGCTGCTTCCACCAGTAGACGTCCGTCTTGTCCCCGAACGTACAGATCATCACCGCGCCGCTGCCGAAGGCCGGGTCGACCACGGCGTCCTCGATGACCGGCACCTGGTGGCCGAAGATCGGGACCGTGAGCCTCTTACCTTTCTGCCCGCGGTAGCGCTCGTCTCCGGGATGGACCGCCACCGCAACGCAGGCAGCGAGGAGCTCGGGCCGGGTGGTGGCGATCTCGATGCCGTCGAAGTCGAAGTAGTTGAGTTTGGTCGTCCGGGGAGCGTAGTTGACCTCGGCGAACGCGATGGCCGTCTCGCACCGGGTGCAGAAGTTCACGGGATGCTCGCTCTGGTAGATGTCGCCGGCCTTGAGCATCTTCAGGAACGAAGCCTGGGTCTTCCGGTAGTACTCCGGGAGCATGGTGATGTATTCGTGGCTCCAGTCGGTCGAGAAGCCGAGCCGCCGCATGGTCGTCCGCATCTTCTCGATGTTCCCGATCGTGAGGTCGCGGCACATCTCCCTGAACTTCTCCCGCGGCACATCGTTCTTGGTGATCCCGTAGGTCTCCTCGACCTTCACCTCGGTGGGGAGGCCGTGGCAGTCCCATCCCTGCGGGAACATGACGTTGTAACCGCGCATGCGCTTATACCGCGCGATGAAGTCGATATAGCACCAGTTTAAGGCGTTGCCGATATGGAAGTTGCCGGTGGGGTAGGGCGGCGGCGTGTCGATGATGAACCGGGGTTTCTCCGAGTCGGGATTGAAATAATTATCCTCATCCCGCCAGGTACTCTGCCAGCGCCTCTCCACTTCTTCGATATCGTAGTTTTTGGGTAGTTGATGTGACGGCGACATTTTCAGCGTACGATCTCTCTCTTTCCACTGAAATATATTGTTCGACGGGGATTTCCGGCTGCCCGTTATACCGTGGCCTGCGTGGCGATCGCGGCTACGGCAGAGCGCCTGTGGGATGGTTTTCCGACAGACGCGGCGGAGAGGGGCGGCAATCCGATCCTAAAGGCTTTCTTCCTGCAGCGCCAATGGTCTATGAATGGATAAGCCGCAGGGGTTGGTTCTGGCATCGGCGCTCACCCTCGCCTTGATAGCGCTCGCCCCCCTGCTCCAGCCGCCATGGCTGCTCACACTCCTCCTCATCCCGTTCTCGCTCGTCCTCTTCCTCATCCGGGACACGCGGTATGTATCGCTCTCGATCATCGCCCTCGCCGCGCTCTACGGGCTTGGATGGCTCTCGACCTTCGTCTTCACCTGCTCCCTCGGCATCGTGGTGATCGGCGAGGTCGCGTTCCGTCTGACGGGGGCAAGGCCGGTCTCGTACCTGTATCACCTGATCGCCGCCATCGGCGTCTCGCTCGCGGTGATGCTCTATCTCCAGTACACCGCGCCGCTCGTCGTCGTGATGGGCGTAGTCGTCGCGGTGCTGCTCCGGGCGGCCCTCAGGGGACGGGACGATGCCCTGATGATCGAGGCGCTCGGGGTGGCGATGACCATGTTCCTCTTTGAGGAACTCAACTTCGAGGTCGACCTGACCATCCTCGCCGCTGCGGCCGCGATAGCCTTCGGGTTCGGCTACTCCTCCTACCGGCTCCGGGTGGCCGACGTCAGCGGCCTCTTCTCGGGCGCGATGATCGGCATCATCCTGATCGTCTTTGCGGACGTCCGGTGGTTCCTGATCATGCTCACCTTCTTCATCATCGGCGCCGGGGCCACCCGGTACCGTTACGGGGAGAAAGAGCAGCTCGGCGTCGCCCAGGAGCACGGCGGCGTGCGCGGCTACTTCAACGTCTTTGCAAACGGTCTGGTGGCGACCGCCGCTGCCGTCCTCTTCGGCGTCACCGGGCACCCGGCCTTCGTCGCGCTCTTCATGGGGAGCGTCGCCTCCGCCGCGGCCGATACCGCGGCAAGCGAGATCGGGGTCACGGGGAAGACCCCCTACCTGATCACGACGCTCCGGCCGGTGCCGCGGGGGACGAACGGCGGGGTGACTCTCCGGGGCGAGGCGGCCGCCATCGTCGCGTCCGTCCTCGTCGCCGCCGCCGCATGGGCGATGGGCGTCGCCGACCCCTGGATGGTCGTCGTCACGATCATCGCCGGCTTCATCGGCACCAACGTCGACAGCCTGGTCGGCGCGACGCTCGAGAACAGCGGCAGGATAGGGAACTCCGGCACGAACCTCGCGGCCACGTTCTTCGGCGGGGTCGCGGGGATGGGGATCTATCTGCTGGCGTAAGGGGACGCTCTCATGGCTGGCGCCGCACTCGAAGGCAGCCCCATACTTTTATTAGCAGGGGTCCCGGCGGATGGTTCGCCGCACCCCGCGGTGATCGGGCTCGTTTTCTATCGGAGAATCGTTTGAGGCTGGTTTACCTCTCAGACGATGTTCCGGGATTTTATGCCCTCATTCGCGCATTTCGCGGCTTCGCGGCTTCGCGTGAGGCCTCTCTACTGCCGATACCGATAACTCACGCGAAGCCGCGAAGCCCGCGAAGGGGACCAGATGGGTCTGAGCATCAGCAGGTTCAGGCGCGACCCCTCGAAGAAGGATTGACTGTAGAAAGAGGAGAACACCCGAAACCGGGCGTAAAAAAAAGGATGTAGTGCCTGGCCCGGAGCACCACATCTCAGTACTTATACCAGCGGCCCTTCTCGTCGTACTCGCCCTGCATCACGGGCGCGCCGCCGCCGCCGGAGGCATGGTTCTTGAAGAAACTCGCCTTGTAGGTGTAGAGGAAGGCCGAGTAGACGACGATCACGACGGCATAGACGGCCGCGGTGATCCAGATCCCTTCCATCCCGATGAGGGCGAGGATATCCTCCGGCATAACCGTCTGGAGCTCTTCCTGACTCATCAGGGTGAGCGGTTCGAGCCTTTCCACGAGCAGCGCGGTCCAGGCGAAGATGCCTACAAGCCCGATGACCGCGAGGACGGCGATGTTTGTGAGGTAGAAGACGAGGACACCGCCGATGTTGTTCATGACGAACTCGATGCTCCGGCGGATCGACTCAAAGACGTTCGTCTCCTCAAAGACCGCCACGGTGTCGTAGAAGAACGTGAAGAAGACGATCGAGAGGACCACCCCGAAGAGGAGCGGCACCATGCTTGCCGCGGCACCGGCTCCGAGGAACGCGAGCGGGACGGCGAGCAGGATGGTCGTCAGGAGGACCGCGAAGGCTATGAGCAGCGCGGGCAGGAGGATCCGGAAGTAGTGGGTGCGGCCCGACCGGGCGAACTCCGCGAACGAGAAGTCCTCCGACCGGATCGTGCCGTAGACCCCCCCGGCCAGGAACGGCACCAAGAGGACCTGCAGGAACGCCAGCGGCTGCGTGTAGAATGCCCCACCGTAGGCGGGGACGACGATATCGAGGACGGCAAGGGCGCCCATGACGAGGCCGACCGACCAGAGGATGGGGTGCCGCCGGAGGAGCGCGGCGGCACCGGTGAGCGATTGGAGCGTCATGATCACCGGACTCTCGGCATTGCCACGATCTCGCGGACCTGGAGGTCAAAGAACGACGCGGTATGCGCCGGCCGGATGACGCAGACGGTGTCGGCGCCGGTTGCAGTGCCTCCCACCGCGATCACCTCTTCGTCGACGCCGACCGCACCCTGGTCCGCCGCGATGAGGACGCACTCCACCGCGACCTTCAGGCCTATCGCGACGATCCGCCGCAGCGCCTCAGCGATCGCCTCGGTCCGGGAACTCCCGCCGAGTCTCTGCGACCGGGAGATCGCCCGCTCAAGCCCGGAGAGCGCGTGCGTGCCGGTGACGATCGTCGCCCCCGCCTCGCGGAGGGTTGCGGCCGCCTCCGGCGAGAACTCCCACTCGCCGGGCCGCGTGAACCCGACGACGTGGGTGACGACGACCAGTTTGAGGTCCGTCCCCTTCATGGCATCGAGGAACGCAAGCGCCGTCCGGCCGCCGGAACTCGCGACCACGATCTTCTCGAGGCCGAGCTCCTGCGCCCGCTCGACGGCGAACCGGGCGGCGTCGGAAGTGTTCTCGGCGCCCGGGGCATCGAAATAATAGGTCTTTCTGGCTACGAAGCCCATGCAGTCATGTTGTTGTTGCTTCTAATTGAATCCCCCGTTCCGGCGGCGCCCGGCGATTTTAAAGAGGGGTGTGGCGGGCACCGGGGAAAGAAGGAGATAAATGGTGAATGGCCCAAACACTACTCTCAACCGAACGATAACACGAGGAGTTCTCATGATCACACTGGCCATTGCAGGAAAACCCAACTGCGGGAAGTCGACATTCTTCAGGGCAGCGACCCTGGCCCAGGCGGAGATTGCCAACTACCCGTTCACGACGATCGACGCCAACCACGGCGTCGCATATGTCAGGACCGCCTGTCCCTGCCGGGAGATGAACGTCCCGTGCGAGAACTGCCGCGAAGGGGTCAGATTCATCCCGGTCGGGCTGATCGACGTCGCCGGGCTTGTCCCGGAGGCGCACCTGGGGAGAGGGCTTGGGAACCAGTTCCTCGATAACCTCCGGCAGGCGGACGCGATCCTCCAGGTCGTCGATGCGAGCGGCTCGACGGATGCCGAGGGGAACCCGATCGATATCGGTTCGCGCGACCCCGTGAAGGACATCGAGTTTCTCCAGTACGAGATGTCGATGTGGATGTACGGCATCCTCTCGCGGAACTGGGCGAAGCTCCTGCGGCAGGCCCAGGCAAGGGACTTCTCCCTCGCTGCCGCGATAGCGGAGGTCTTCGCCGGGCTCGGCGTAACCTACGAGCACATCCGCGACGCCACGGATGCGGTCGGGATAGAACTCCGGACCGCCGGGGAGGAGGATCTGATCCGGTTCTGCCGGGAGCTGATGCTCATCAGCAAACCGATGCTGATCGTCGGGAACAAGGCCGACCAGGCCCCGAAGGAGTGCCTTGATAGGCTCGCAGCGCACGACGTCATCTTTGCGAGCGCGGCGGGAGAACTCGCCATCCGCATGGCCGCTGAAGGGAAGTTCATCAATTACCTTCCCGGAGATACGAGTTTCACCGTGAGCCCTGAGGCGAAGCTCAGCGCCGCGCAGCGCGCCGGGCTGCAGAAGATTGCGGACTTCATGCAGGTGTTCGGCGGCACCGGTGTCCAGAAGGCGCTCGATGCCGCGATATTCGAACTTCTCGACCGGATCGTCGTCTTCCCGGTCGAGGACGAGAACAAACTCACCGACGGGAAGGGCAGGGTGCTTCCCGACGCGTTCCTGATGAAACGCGGCTCGACCCCCCGCGACCTTGCCTTCCAGGTCCACACCGATATCGGCGAAGGGTTCCTGTATGCCATCGATGCGAAGACCGGGATGCGGGTCAAGGATACTCACGAGCTGAAGAACGGCGACATCATCAAGATCGTCAGCGTCCGCAAATGAGCCCCATGGGCGACCGCTTCCCCGCCGGGCGGAGTACGGCGGGCGGGCGCCCCCACACGGACGGAGAGATATCGGCAGACATTAATACTGGATCGGAAGATACTCGATCACCATGAGCGGCGAGGTCTACCAGGCGCAGGTCCTCCGGAACTTCTTCGAGACGATCACCGGACCGGACCGGAACCTGACCCGGATCTACATGTGCGTGATGAGCCTCGCCAAACTCCGGATGGAGTCCCCCGAACGGATGGCGTTCCTCGTGGACCAGCTCCGCAAATCAAAGCAGAAGCGGGAACTCTCCGTCGATCTCCTCGACTATATGTGCGACGTGGCGCGCGACCTCGAACTCGCCACGGTCCAGACCGCGTTCGGTGTGAAGGATATCAACGCGGCCGCGGACGAGTTCAGCGGGATCAGCCTGGACTCGCTCTGATTTTTTTGACGCCGGGAGAGGCATCAGATTTACCGGTCTATCTGATAGCCGAACTGGTGCTTAGGATTTTCAGAACATCAAAGCTTAAACACGCAGTCTCATGCGAAGTGCGAGCATAGCGAGCGTGAGCACGGAAGGTGCGAGCCACGAGGCTCCATCAGAAGCGGAGTGAGAGAAGCCGTCAGGCTTCGAAAAGGAGTTACACACTCATCTACCATTCTTCGCGGCTTCGCACCTTCGCGTGAGGCTGTAGCACTGCTCATAAATGACCATCTCACGCGAAGAAATGACCATCTCACGCGAAGCCGCGAAGAATGCGAATTTTACAGAGTTGTTAATGCTCCTCTTCGCGGCCTTCGCGCCTTCGCGTGATGCAACGCCGTATGGAGTCTGAGCACCGTAGGTGCGAGATACCGGGTGCGAAAGGGGGGACGGAAGGATTCCCCCGTCAGATCGCCGTGGCCTTCCAGGCCCCGCCGCGGTACATTGAGAAGAGGATGCCTGCCTGGAGGGTGACCCCGCAGACCACCGCGAGCCAGACCCCGACGATCCCGATACCGAGGAGACCGGGGAGGATGCACGCGAGCGGCACCTGGATGAGGGCCATCGAGACGAGGGTGGCATACATCGGCCTCTTCGTGTCCCCCGCTCCGTTGAGCGCGAAGCCGAGGATGATCGCGACGGCGAGAAGGACGTAGAACGGCGCGACCGTCTGCATATACGACATGCCGATCGCCGTACTCTCGCCGCTCGGGTCGAAGACCTCGATGATCGCAGGCCCGGCGAAGTAGAAGACCGCGCCGACAAGCGCCATGAACCCGCCGTTTATGAGCGCGGAGAGCCGCACCCCTGCTTCCGCCCGTTCGGGCTTTCTGGCGCCGAGGTTCTGGCCGACGATCACGGCCGTCGCCGTCGCGATACCGAACCCCGGCATGAGCGCGACCAGTTCGAGCCTGCCGACGATGCCGTAGGCGGAGAGGGCCGTGGTCCCGAAGACAGCGACGACTGCCATCATCGCAAGGAACGTGACGCTCCGGAGCCCGGACTGGATGGAGTTCGGGACGGCGACCCGGATAAGCCTCCAGGCGAGCGGGAACTCAAACTTCGTCCGGAGCGAGAAGGGGACCGGCGACCTCCCCGAGAGGAGCAGGCCGAACGCCACGACGAACGCCGCGCTCCGCGAGAGGATGGTGGCATATGCCGCCCCCGCGACGCCTAAGGCGGGGACCGCTCCGTAGCCGAAGATGAGGAGCGGGTCGAGGACGATATTGAGGATGTTTGCAAAGACCACGAGGAGCATGGGGGTGATGGCGTCGCCGCAACTCTGAAATGTTGAGTTGATCACCCAGAGCTCGACCAGCGTCACGCTGCCGGTAAAGAGGACCTTCAGGTAGGAAGCGCCGAGCAGGGCGACGGCCGGTTCGGCGCCGAGGAGGAGGAGCAGGTCTTCGGCAAAGAGGATGCCCACGATGCTGAGGGCGATCGAGAAGACGAGGCCGAGGATGAGGGTGTGCGAGATCCCCTTCGCCGCGATATCGTACTCCTTCGCCCCGTAATGGCGCGAGACGAAGGCAGTGTTTGCAGTGACGATCCCGATGATGATCGTCATCAGCACCATGACGACCGAGGTGCTCATGGCGACGCCGGCGATGGCCTCCTTTCCCAGCCGGCCGACGAAGAAGAGATCGACCAGCTCAAGGCCGCTCTGCAGGAAGTTCCCGGCCACGATCGGCGCCGCTACGATGAGGAGACCCCGAAAGAGGTCCCCTTCCGTCAGTTCGCTCATTCAGCCAGTTTTTCCTTGTAAGCGTCCAGGATCTGGAAGACGAACCGCTGGTGCTCCTCCAGTGCCTGCTCATCGTCCGGAGAGGTCTCTATCCCGACTGCGTAGAGCAGGACCAGCGCGTTGTCGAGATCGAGCGCTGCCGGGTCCTCGATCTGGTCCGGGCTGAGGCGGATGGCGAGGTCGTCGTAGTCTCCCGGAAGGAAGGTATGCACGGGGTTTGCCGTCACGCGGGAGTCGGCGAAGTCGCCGGCACGCTCCCGGAGGATCAGGAGAGCCCGTTCCAGCACGACGGGGCGCGGGGTAACCGTCTCGAGCCTGGCAAGTGCAGCCGTGCTCTTCTCCGCTGCGCTCCCATAAAGCCCGAACTTATAGGTCAGCAGGGCCTGCGCGATCTGGTGGCCGGTCTCCTCATCGATCACGGCGAGGACCGGTCCGATCCGGCCGATATATTCATTCAGTATCTGTTTCATGGTTTTCTTCTCTGCTTTGGGCGCATTAAACAACCTTTCGACTCGCACTGCAAGGAACGTGATCGTCACCGCGTAAAATGTCTGAACGATCGGCCCGGAACTGAAGTCGTTCGGGACGATGAAGATGAGAAATGCATAGAGCGGCGTAAAGAGCGAGACGATATCCCTGCGGGGTTTGAGGTATGCCTGGTAGAAGAGAATGCACGAGCCAATCACGCACCCTGCGATGCCTGCCCAGTCGGTGGTTAGAAGGCCGGCGAGGGACAGCAGCACCCCAATCCCGATACCCCCGAACGAGACTGCAGGAACTGCTATCCAGAGGCGTTGCGCGGGCCCGGATCTGTCGGCGTCTGTCGTCATCGGTTATTCGTGTAAGTGTTTGTGCGCAGGGGATAAACAGGATTTCCCTTTGCCTTGCTGCATCTGCTCCCGACCATCAGGGTCAGGAAGACCGGGGAAGGAGGTCGGGGACCTCAACCTCCACGCTCCGGCCCGCAATAGCGGCCGCAGCGGAGCGGAGCCGCTCGCACTCCGCGGCATACGAGGCCTGCAGCGCCTGCTGCTGGCTCTCCGCCCGGCTCTTCGCGGCGGCCGCCGCCTCGCGCTCCCGCCGCACCTCCGAGAGCCGTGCCGCCAGACGCTCCTCCTCGACCACGGCCGGGAGCGCGGCGCGGCTCTCCTGCAACGCCGCGCGCCGGCCGGCGATCTCCTGCTCCCGGTCCAGGGCCCGTCGCATCGCGGCGGGGAGGGTGCCGGGGTCAGAGAAGAAGCGGACCTCATCCTGGTTCTTGAGGACAAGGTCCCCCCGCCCGATCATGGAGAGGATTGCCGGCATGGCCGCCCCGGTCAGCCCGGCCGGGTCCTCCCGGCCGTCCGTGAGGCTGCCGGTGCAGGCGTTGAGAGCCCTGCCGATCGCTGCCGCCGCCCCGGCATCCTTCGTCCTTGCGGCCACCTTCTCGGCCTTCCTGAAGACGTGGACGGCGGAGGCCCGCAGGGCCGCGAGTTCCCGCCCGGCCTCTTCGCTCGCGGCGTCGAGGTCCCGGATCCGCTCATCGGTCTCCTGCAACCGGGCGTAATCGGGGCGCGCCCTGAGAGCGGCAAGGTTCTCTTCAGTCTCCTCGATCCCCCTCTCAGCGTCCTCAAGCGCCGTCCCGTGCGCCTGCACCCTGGCGGAGGCGGCCGGGTACTCCCCGCGGATCCGGACAAGGGATGCATACGCCTCCCGGGCGGTTCCCACCTTCTGCCGGTCCGCCCGGGCGCGGGCGATCGCCTCCGTCATCGTGTTGACCTCTCTGCCGAGATCCCTGACGGCGGCGCGCACCTCCTTCATCTCGTTGGGGTAGAGGGCGGAGAGGTACTTCCCCTGCCCTTTCACCGCCCGGATCACGTTCTTCAGGATCTCGGCGGCAGTAGTGTAGAAGGCCTCGGGGTCGCCGGAAGGTTCGCGGGCGAGGAGCTGCGCCATGGACTTCGTAAAGCCCGGAAGTGCTTTCTTCGATACATCGCGGAGGCGGGGAGGGAGCTCCTCCGCTCCCTCCGCCGTCTCCATGCGGGCGACGAGATCGCGGAGGCTCTCAAGCGCGACGCGGACAGCCTCCCGCGACGGTTCCGTCGCGACCAGGAGACCGTTCTCGGTCTCCGCCTCGCGACCGTCCAGCCATGCGGGGAGGCTGTCGAAGGAGAGCTCCAGGCTCTCCTCCACCGGCTCGGTCCGCCGGAAGAGATCTCGCAGTTGCCTGAACATGGTTCACCCAGATACGGCGGCCGTCCCCATCAGGGTTCCGCCCATCAGTCGCTCCCCGCGATCCGCTGGAGGCGCTCCACACCGTGGATCTCCCGGATGACGTCCACCACGGCGGGAGGGACCAGGTGCTCCCAGGGTTCGCCGTCGAGCATCCGCTGTCGGATGACGGTGCCGGAGTGCGTCAGCCGCTCGTACATGTCGGGCGACTGGACGTCGACCCCTGCCTCGGCGAAGAGCTGCATGACGAGCGGGTTCGATGAGTAGACCGTATCGAACGGCGGGGTCATCGCCCGGACGTGGGCAACCCAGAGGGCGTTGCGCTGGACGTCCTCGATCGGGATGACGTAGAAGGGGCAGTCGAGATCGGCGAGCGACCGGGTGAGCATCAGCACCCGTTCCCCGGCCGTAAACGGATTCGCCACGGTGTGGGAGACCTGGGCGCTCCCCACCCCGATGACGATCTCGTCGGCAAAGCAGGCTATCCGCTCCAGCACCGACTGGTGGCCGTTGTGGTAGGGCTGGAACCGCCCGATGTAGAACCCCCGGCTCATCGCCGGCCGCCCCCGCGGGCGATCTGCGCGGCAAACGCGCCTGCCGTGAACCCGGCATCGATGTTCACGACCGCAAGCACCGAGCAGGCCTGGAGCATGCTCGCAAGCGCCGCTTCGCCGCCGCCCATGTAACCGTAGCCGGTGCTCACGGGGACACCGATCACCGGGCGGTCGACCAATCCCGCGACGATCGCGGGGAGCGTCCCTTCCCGCCCGGCCGCCACGATGAAGACGTCCGCCGGTATCACATCCTTGAGCGCCGAGAAGAGGCGGTGGATCCCCGCCACCCCGACGTCGTATGCGGTCCTGACCTCACATCCCATCTCCTCGGCGATCAGCCTCGCCTCCTCGGCGACGGGGATATCGGAGGTCCCTGCCGTGAGGATGGCGACGGTCCCGACCCGCGGGCCGGGCTCGCCGCCCGTCGAGAGGATGACGGCCCGCGCCGCTTTCCGGTGCTCCATCCTGACGTCCGGCGGCAACCGGGCCTGAAGGGCGACGAGGTGCTCCGGCGAGACCCTTGTGGCGACGCACCGACTGGCCGCCTTCACCTGCGCGAGCATGATCGCCGCAAAGGCCGCGGGCTCCTTTCCCTCGGCGAGCACCACCTCCGGCATCCCGCAACGCACGTTCCGCCCGGTGTCGATCCGGGCCATGCCGTCGATCACTTCGATGCGGAGGCCTTCGAGGGCCTCCGCCGCCTCGTCCTCAGATACCTCGCCGTTACGATACATCCGGAGGATGTCCTTGATGGTGGCATTCGGCAGCATGTCTCGCAACAAAAATAGGAGTGGAAGTATAATATTACTTCATCTCATGTCCTACCTTGTCTACGTCGCAGGGTTCGGCGTTGCCGTCACCGTTTTCCTGTGGCTCCGCGACCTGCGGATCTTCTACCGTACCGGCCTGGCCGGCTACCGGAAGGCAGCCTACTGGGGGGTACCCTGCACGGCAATCACCCTGCTCGGCTACTTCGTCACCGCGTCTGCCGAAGGCTGGGAGCTTCTCGGCCTCGGCCTGGTCCTGCTCGGTCTCTACCTCCAGGGCCGGGTGGACCGGGAGAACGTCTGGCACGGCGAAGGCACCGCGGAGCGCTTCTTCGGCAGGGCGGAGCGCACAAAAGATAAGGGTTCGCGCAAGAGACTTTAATTCAGGAGAATACCGAATGCTTCAAAAACCACGGGGAACGCGGGACTTTTTACCCGACGAGATGGAACGGCGGCGATTGATCGAACGGCGGATGCGGGAGGCGGCCCGCCGGTGGGGGTACCGTGAGGTCTGCACCCCCGACTTCGAGCACCTCGAACTCTTCACGATGAAGTCCGGCGAGGGGATCATCCAGGAGATGTACGTCTTCGAGGACAAGGGCGGGAGACAGATGACGCTCCGGCCTGAGGTGACCGCGGCAGTCCTCCGGATGTACGTCAACGAGGGCAAGGTGCTCCCCAAGCCGATCCGCTGGTGCTACTTCGCCGACTGCTTCCGCTACGAACGGCCCCAGAAAGGCCGGTACCGGCAGTTCTGGCAGTTCGGCGCCGAACTGATCGGCGCGGACACGGCGAGCGCCGACGCCGAAGCGATCATGCTCGCCGACGAGGCGCTCCGATCGAGCGGCGTCACCTTCGACCTCCACGTCGGCCACCTCGCGCCGATGAAGCACCTCCTCGCCGACCTCGCCCCCGGCGACCAGCGGGCGATCATGGCCCTCCTCGACAAGCACGACCAGGAGGGGCTCAAGGCGGCGCTCGTCGCGAGGGACCTCACCCGCCTTGCGGAGCCCCTTGCGGCGCTCGGGGAATGCCGCGACGTCGCGGAAGTCTTTGAGGTCGCGGGCGACGTTCCCGAACGCGCCCGGATCGAGGAGACGTTTTCGCTCCTCGACTCCCAGAATATCAACTACCGGCCCGACTTCGGGATCGCCCGGGGGCTCGACTACTACACGGGGATGGTCTTTGAGGGGTTCGCCCAGAACCTCGGCGCGGAGAACCAGATCCTCGGCGGCGGCACCTACCGGCTCGCCCACCTCTTCGGCGGCGACGACGTCGCGTCCTGCGGGTTTGCCATAGGATTCGACCGGGTGATGGTCTCTATCGGGGAGTTCGACCTCTCGAGCGGGCCTGTCGTCGGCGTCGTCTGCACGCCCGAGGCACGGTCGCGGGCGCTCGAGGTCGCCAGGGCCTTCCGGGGCGCAGGGATCCGGACCGAGGTCGATCTTATGCAGCGGGGGATGGGCGCCCAGCTCTCCCACGCCGCAAAGACGGCCGACTTCGCCGTGGTGCTCGGCAAGCGCGAGGTCGAGGCGGGCACCGTGACCCTCAAGGACCTGCACTCCGGCGAGCAGCAGGAGCGGAGCCTTGAGGACGCCATCGCTGAGGTAGCGCGGCATGGTGCTTGCTGAGGACCTCGCCAGGCAGCAGCGGAGCATCAGCGTCGCAGAGTTCTTCGAGAAGAACAAGCACCTGCTCGGGTTCGACTCCCCGATGCGCGGGATCATAACCACCGTCAAAGAGGCGGTGGACAACGCGCTCGACGCCTGCGAGGAGGCGGAGGTCCTCCCCGATATCTTTGTCGGGATCAAGAAGGTCGACGCCGAGGTCTACCGGATCACGGTCGAGGACAACGGTCCCGGGATCGTCCCGGAGAACGTCCCTCTGGTCTTCGGGAAACTCCTCTACGGCTCCCGGTTCCACCAGATCCGGCAGAGCCGCGGGCAGCAAGGTATCGGGATCTCGGCGGCGGTGCTGTACGCCCAGCTCACCACCGGCACCCCGGCGCTCGTCATCTCACGGACGGGGGCAAAGGCGCGGGCGCACCGGTTCGAGCTGATGATCCGGACCGAGACGAACGACCCGGAGATCGTCAGCCACGAGGAGGTCGACTGGGACCGGACGCACGGGACCCGGATCGAGATCCAGTTCAAGAGCACCCTTGCGGCAAAGAAGCGGCTGCTCGACTACCTCCGCCTGACGGCGATCGTCAACCCGCACTCCCGGCTCACGGCCGATATCGACGGCGAGGTGACGACGTTCGAGCGTGTGACGAGCGAGGTCCCGCCGTGCCCGAAGTCCGTCCTCCCCCACCCGCACGGGATCGAGTTCGGGGCGCTGAAGCGTATCGCCGCGGCAAACGCCGGGACCATCGAGGAGTTCCTCGTCAACAGCTTCTCCCGCGTGGGAAAAAAGACCGCCGACGAGATGATCGATCTCGCGAGGCTCGACCCTGCCCGGAAGACCACGACGCTTGACGCCGAGGAACTCAAACGCCTCCTCGATGCCATGCAGAGCGTGAGGGTCCCTGCGCCGCTGGCGCAGCAGTGCCTCTCCCCGATTGGAGAGGAATTGATCTGCAAAGGGCTTGAGAAGGAGATCCAGCTCGACTTCGTCAGCGCCCGCACCCGGCCGAGTTCGGTCTTCGGCGGGCACTCGTTCGTCATCGAGGCGGCGATCGGCTACGGCGGGAAGCTCCAGGCGGAAGGGAACGCGCAGCTCCTCCGGTTCGCAAACCGCGTCCCGCTCCTCTACCAGCAGGGCGCCTGCGCGATAACGAACTGTGTCACGCAGGTGAACTGGAAGAACTACGGCCTCTCGCAGCAGGGCCTCCCCACAGGCCCGGCGCTCGTCATGGTCCACGTGGCCTCGACAAACGTCCCCTTCACGAGCGAGAGCAAGGACGCGGTCGCGTCCATTCCGGAGATCGAGCGGGAGATCGTCCTCGTCCTCCAGGAGCTCGGCCGGGAACTCAAGAGTTACCTCTCCCGCCGGGACAGAAAGAAGCAGCAGGACGACCGCGCCCGGGCGATCTGCTCGGTCATCCCGGAGATCGCCGCAAAAGTGAGCGAGATCGTCGAGCTCCCCCTGGTGGACACCTCCCCGATCGAGGGGAGGATCATGCACAGAGTCGTCGCGAAGAAGCGAACGATCGACGGGAAGGTCCGTATCGACGTGAACAACTACACGGCAAAGGAGGTCCCCCTCGTCCTCTACAACCTCTCCCGCGATAAGGCCGACGACGCGGAGCCCCGGCCGGACTTCACGGACGAGTTTGATGGAGAATACAATAAGGTCTGGCGGTGCGTGCTCGCCCCCGGCGCCGCCTGGCAGGTCGTCTACACGGGAGCGGGCGATGGGTCGATCGATCTGCGCGGTGTGGAGGACAACGTGAAAGTGGTGGTGGATCTCGATGTCTAGAGAAGAGATGGATGCGCTGGCAAAGGAGAGGCTTGTTCATATCGCCCGCGGGTGGTACGACCAGATGCGTGACGGGGTTGTGCCGTTCATCCGGCTCCCGACGCGGACGAAACAGAACATCGCCTACGACGACGCGACCGAGGTCTGGAAGTACGGCGAGAAGGAGAGCACCCGGTCGGCGACGACCGAGAAAGGCGCGGTCCACCTCTTGAAGATGGCCTATCTCGTCTGGTTCTTGAAGAAGCAGCTCGTGGAGAACCGGTCGTCGACCTTGAGAGAGCTCTATTACATCTCCGAGGGCTGGAAGAAGGCGAAGTTCGCCGCGCAGGACGAGAGCAACCTCTTAATCGAGGACCTCGAGATCATCACCGAGGTGCAGCGGGAGGCCTTCCACCTCCGGCCGGAGGAGGACGGGGCCTCGATCTTCGGGCCCGTGCGGCTCAGGGAGACGACACGGCGCGGCGTCAAAGAGATCCACTGCCAGGACGACGTCGGGGAGGCGGGCTACCCCATCCCGAACAACGTCGACAACCTCGAGTTCATCGACCACGACGCGAAGTTCGTGGTCGCCATCGAGACCGGCGGTATGTACGCCCGTCTAATGGAGAACGGGTTCGACGAGGAGTACGGGGCGGTCCTGGTCCACCTCAAGGGGCAGCCGGCCCGCTCGACGCGCCGGGTCTTACGGAGGCTCAACGAGTCGCTCAACCTCCCGGTGGTCGTCTTCACCGACGGCGACCCCTGGTCCTACCGGATCTACGCGAGCGTCGCCTACGGTTCGATCAAGAGCGCCCACATGTCGGAACTCCTTGCGACCCCCCAGGCGCAGTTCGTCGGTGTGCAGCCCTCCGACATCGCCGACTACAACCTCCCCGCCGACCACCTCACGGAGCAGGACATCAACGCCCTGAAGGCGGAGCTGACCGATCCGCGATTTGCGACCGACTACTGGCGGACCCAGATCAACCTGCAGCTCGATATGAAGCTGAAGTCGGAACAACAGGCGTTCGCGAGCCGGGGGCTCGACTTCGTGACGAAGGAGTACCTGCCGAAGCGGTTGTCGGAGATGGGAGTTATCTGAGGGGACTTGCGGGCTCCGGCTGGAGAGAACCCCTCATATTTTGTTCGTACGGCGCCAGCCAGCTCCACGCCTCTTACAGTACACAACGCCGGCAGTCCTGCGCCCCACAGGCGAGGTTCTCGACCTTCCACCGGAGCGCCCACTGCTTGATATCCTTGATCACCCCGACGATCTCCAGCCCGCTCTCGGTGAGAGTGTACTCACTCCTCACGGGGACGGTCCCGGCCTCCACCCTCCGCTTGATAAGGCCTTCTTCCTCGAGTTCCTTCAGTCGGGCCGAGAGGACCTTTGCCGTGATCCCCGGGAGGCGGTCCTTCACCTCGGTGAACCGCCGGGTGTAGCCCTCCCCCTTATAGAGCTCGAGGATGATCAGGAGCGTCCACTTCTTTCCCAGGTACCTGACGGTCTGATTGACCGTACACTCGTCCTGCATGGTATAGTTAGAGAAACCTTCTCCTACTTATACTCAAGTATCAAATCGATACCTTGTATCCTAAAGATACCATGGAGTGAGTACAATGTTCTGCAACCAGTGTGAAGAGACGGCAAAGGGCCTCGGCTGCACCGTACGCGGCGTCTGCGGCAAGGACAAAGAGACCGCCGGGCTCCAGGACGTCCTGATCTACGTCCTCAAAGGGCTCTCGGCGAGGAACCTCGCGGCGATGAAGAACGGCGGCGGAAACCCGGATGCCGGGAGGTTCGTCGGGGGATGCCTCTTTGCGACCCTGACCAACGTGAACTTCGACCCCGCCCGCCTCCGCGATATGATCCGTGAAGCAGCCCGCATCCGCGACGCCCTCCCGGCGTCCGGGAGCGCGGAGCCCGACGCCTGCACCTGGGTGCCGGCAGGCCCCGCGGCGATCGCGGCAAAGGCGCAGGAGATCGTCGCCGCACGGGACGCCGTGGATCCGGACCTGCGGTCGCTCCACGACCTCCTCATCTACGGGCTCAAAGGGATAGGCGCCTACTCCCACCACGCCGCGGCCCTCGGCTACGAGGATCAGGAGATCGCGGCCTTCATGCAGGAGGGGCTTGCCGCCACGCTGCAGGACCTCACCGCCGGGGATATGGTCGGCTACGTGCTCGCGTGCGGCAAAGTCGGCGTCAAAACCTTCGCCCTCCTCGACGCCGCAAACACGACCGCCTACGGGACGCCGGCGATCACGACCGTCAGCACCGCGGCGGGCACGCGGCCGGGGATCCTGGTCACCGGCCACGACCTCAAGGACCTCGCCGACCTCCTCGAGCAGACCCGCGGAGCGGGCGTCGACGTCTACACCCACGGCGAGATGCTCCCGGCGCACGCCTACCCGGCCCTTGCGAAGTACGACCACCTCGTCGGGAACTACGGCGGCTCCTGGCCCTTCCAGCGGGAGGAGTTCGACCGGTTCAACGGCCCCGTCCTCGTCACCACAAACTGCCTCGTCCCCCCGAAGGACTCCTACCGCGACCGGGTCTACACCACCGGGCTCGTCGGGTATGCGGGGTTAAAGCACGTCGACGCCCCGGCAGACGGGAAGAAGGACTTCTCGGCCCTGATCGAGCACGCGAAGCGTTGCGAGCCCCCGCAGGATATCTCCCGCGGCGATCTCATCACCGGGTGCGCCCACGCCCCGGTCCTCGCCATCGCGGATACGGTCATCAGTGCGGTGAAGTCCGGCGCCGTCAAGCGGTTCGTCGTGATGGCCGGCTGCGACGGCCGGCACAGCGGACGGGACTACTACACCCGGTTTGCAGAGGCTCTCCCCGCGGATACGGTCATCCTCACCGCCGGGTGCGCGAAGTACCGCTACAACAGCCTCGACCTTGGCGATATCGGCGGCATCCCCCGCGTCCTCGACGCCGGCCAGTGCAACGACTGCTACTCGCTCGTGGTCATCGCCCAGGCCCTCGCAGAAGCGTTCGGCGTCGGGATCAACGACCTCCCGGTCTCCTACAACATCGCCTGGTACGAGCAGAAGGCGGTGCTCGTCCTCCTCAGCCTCCTCTCGCTCGGCATCAAAGATATCACCCTCGGCCCCCGCCTCCCGGCCTTCGTCTCGCCCGGTATCCTGAAGGTTCTCGTCGAGAACTTCGGGATCAAGGGGATCGCGACGGTCGAGGAGGACCTCGAGCGGATGGTGCCGGGGAACTGAACATTTTTTTGAAAACCTCATTCCGCTGACCAGATCGGGCGTCATGGTCGATCCAGCACCTACATGCAATTTTCGGTGTGGATCTGACCACAATGCTCCAGGTAATGACATGCAGCGCTCACAGGCAGGAGCCCAAAGAAATAAGGGAACTCTTAAGGGATCTAATCGTAGAAAAGACGTAGGAGAAGAGCCGGGGAATGGAGCGAAGGCAGGCCTACGAAAACCTGAAGCGGAACCCGAAAAGTGTGCGGTTCGAAGACCTTTGCCGTGCAGCAGAGGCATTCGGGTTCCGCTTCAGGGGCAAAAAGGGGAGTCACAGGATTTATGTGCGGGAAGGGGTTGCGGAGATCCTGAACTTCCAGAACGTAGGCGGGAAGGCAAAGCCCTATCAGGTTCGCCAACTGCTTAAAGTGATTGAGAACTATAATCTCCTGGAGGATGAGGATGCCGCATAGATACGCGATCGAGATCATCTACAGCGATGAAGATGAGGGGTTCATCGCCGTGGTCCCGGAACTTCCAGGGTGCTCTGCGTTCGGCGGGACCGAGGAAGAAGCACTCCGCGAGGTGAAGGTTGCCGTCTCCCTCTGGCTTGAGGTTGCCCGCGAAGAGGGCAGGGCAATCCCGGAGCCCGCCGGGAGGGAGCGGCTCCGGGATATTCTTGCCGGAAAAGGCGCTGCGTGCAGACCGGGAGCATGAACGGCGCCCTCTCGCACATCCAGGATTTCAGCAGCCGGGTCCATAACCTGCTTTCCCACGCAGTTCTCATTTACCTGAGGCTACCGTAACATACGTGCTTTTTCTGCCCGGATTGAGTCGTGGTATCACCTAAACTCCGCGAGCGCCACCACCGGCACCCCCTCGAGATCGTCGAAGACCAGAGGGTAGACCCGCAGGGTCCAGGGTTCCTCAAGCAGCCTGCCGTAGGAGAGGTCCACGTCCTCGAGCAGGAAGATGTGCGGGGAGCCGCAGAGGAACCCACGGTGGACCTCGGCGCCCGCCTCCGGTTCTGCAGGAATGGCGATGGAGATGGTATCGATCCCGAACAGCCTTAGGGCCGGGTTCTCCCTGCGGAGGAAGCCCGGCACCTCGGGGTGCACCCAGGGGTGCCTCTCCGCGTAGGCACCCGGGTCGCTCTCCCGGACCCGGCCGTTGCCGGTCCGGACGAAGATCGCACGTGAGTTCCGGATCGCGTCGAGGTGCGGAAGGAGGTCCTGGGTCCGGATCGGCTCCTCGCCCTCCTTTTTCACCTCGATGCACCGCACGGGTTCAAAGACCGCTTCCGGCGCAAGGAGACCCCTGACCTGGCCCCCGCCCGGGCAGAAGTGGCGGGGGAGATCGATGTGTGTCCCGGCATGGCTGGAGAAGGAGATCAGGCTCTTCTCCTCCGTATCCCCCTCGTCAAAGGACTTCGTGCGGGTGATCGTGAGCGGTTCCGTGCCGGGGTAGAGCGGCGCTGCCCGGTTCAGGGGGTACGAGATCGGGATGAGCATATGCTCTCCCGTAGATACTCCCGGAGTTGATGAAGGTTCGCCACGACCCCCTCCACCCCCGGCCGGCCGGCAAAGCGATCCGGGTCGCCGGGCGGGATCCTCGCGACGAACCGGACGCCCGTCGCATAGGCCGCCTGCCAGTCGTTCGGGGCGTCGCCGACGAAGAGGGCCTCGCCCGGTGAGGCGCCGGTCTCGGCCAGGATCTCCCTGATGCACTCGGCCTTCGTCTTCGGCGAGCCGTAGATCCGGACGAAATACTTCGTGAGGTCGCGGCGGCGGGCGATCTCGTGCATCTCCCCCTCGGGGGTCGCGGATACGATGTAGAGCGGGAGCCGCCGGGAGCAGTCTTCGAGAAGTTCTTCCGCCCCTTCGACGTACGGGACGGTGAGCATGGCATCGAAGATGAGCCCGACGTACTCGCTCGCGAGCCACTCCTCCTGCTCGGGGGTGAGCGGCTCGTGGAGGATGTTTTCGTAGATGTAACGGTACTTGTCGTACCGGGACATCCCACCGTTCTCGAGGTGGAAGGCGATGATCTCGTCGAGGTGTTCGGGGGCAAAGGAGAAGACCTTCCGGAACGCGGCGGTCTTTAGGGGGAGGGATTCGACGACGACGCCGTCGAAGTCGAGGATGAGGGTGGTGAGCATAACGAGTACTGACATTGACTGCCGGCTACTAGTACCTGACGGCCGCAGGAATTGATGGGGGCGGCAGGAACCTCGATGCCTGCCGGTCATCCAGATCGGGATGTGCCGTCCAGGCCCCGGTACATCCGCAGGAGGTCCGCCTCCATCGCGGACCAGTTATACCTTTCAAGAACCGCCCGCCTCCCGTTTGCGCCCATCCTCCGCGCCTCGTCCGGGTGGTCGAAGAGGTAGGCGATTGCGTCGGCGATCTCCTCCACGCTCCCCGGATCGACGAGGATGCCGCAGTCCGCCCGGGTAACGATATTACGGATCTCCGGCAGGTCGCTTGCGATGACCGGGAGCCCGATAAGCATGTAGTCGAAGAGCTTGTTCGGCAAGCCGATGGAGATGTTGTAGTATGTCGGCTGGAAGACAAGGAGCCCCGCGGTACCCTCGCTCAGCCTCTCGTACATTGCCCTGTAGGGAAGGAAACCGGTTGAGGTGACGAACCCTTCCCGGCCGGAGCCGCTGATCCGTTCCCTGAGATCTTCCCGGACGTTTCCGACGAGCGTGAGGGACACATCGGGATAGCGTTCCCGGGCCCGCTCGACGGCCCGAACGCACTCGTCGACCCCATGGAACGACTGCATATTGCCTGCCATGAACATGAGGTCCCGGCCGTTCCGGTCCAGGTTATAGGGAACATCAAGGTCGGCGATGGAGTAGTTCGAGAGGATGAGCGGGTCGAACCCCCTCTCCCTGAACCGCGCCGCAACGCTCTCGCTCACGGCAAACGTGCCCTCGGCCCGGCGGGCCAGGGCAATCTCCACCCGCGAGACGAGCGCGGAAAGCATCCTCTGTCCCGGGGTGCCGTTACGGATGCCGAGATCGAACGGGATCTCCGAGGGCCAGTGCTCGTGAATGTCGTAGACGAGCCGTTTCCCTTTGAGGTACTTCGCAAGGACCCCGATGAGGAGAGCGTCGGGCTCATGGCAGTGGTAGACGTCGGCGTCCTCGGCGAGGCATGCCCGGAGAAGCCGGAGAAGCGTGAAGGGGTGGAGGGCGACGGAGTCCGGCCGTTCTACGGTGACGATGCGGATCCCGTCCGCGACGCTGCTGCCGCTCCTGTCCGAAGGGGCGATGATCGTGACCTCATGCTCCTTTGCAAGGCTCTTTGCCTCTTTCTGAAATATCCTGCCGTCGCCGGGTCCGTGCGTGGACGTAAGCATGCAGATCTTCATAGCCGTATCGACCGGACCTACCAGGCGCGAGTGCCGGGCTTCAGATCGTTCCGCATAAGGATCTGATACCATGATATATCCTGCTTGCCCTCTCCTTCCAGGTGTGGCTCTCGCGTATGCGGCAGAGTGCCCGCCCCATCTCTTCGCGCACCTCCGGATGGAAGATCAGGCGCTCGATGGCCTCCGCCATCTCCGGCACCGAATAGTCCGCATAGGTAAAGCCGCCCTCATCGTCGATATCCATCAAGGACTCGCACTTCGTGCAGAGGATTGGTCTCGCCGCCCCGATGTATTCGAAGAGTTTCGTGGGGGATGCCAGGTTCAGGTATGGTTCCCCCGGGTTGTAGGGCAGCACGAGGAGATCCATCGGAGCGAGCGCGGCGGGGATCGCGCTCCTTGGAAGTTCGGCTCTCACGATAAAATCGCTTCTTTCAATCGTCTCCTTGAGGTCGTCCGGGATCCCGGGTCCGTACGGCCCGATGAGGTGCAAGCGGATCCAGGGGTAACGCTCCCGCAGGATACCGCATGAACTCACCAGAAGATCGATCCCCCTGTTCTTTGTCAGCGCTCCTGTATAGCAGATGTTGAACCGCCCTTCGACCGGAGAATACGGTGCAGAGTGTTGCGTGAAGAACTCCTCTTCAACCCCGTTCGGGACGAATACAACAGGTGTCCCGTCGAGATGATACGTTCGCCTGATCCGCTCCCACATCCGCGGGTTCAGCGCGATGAGGAGTGTTGCCCGGCCCAGGCAGTAGCCTTCCGTCCTCTGCGGCACCCCGAACTGCCCGTCGCCGACTGCCGCGGCCTGTTCCCGCGTATCGTGGATATCCACGACGGTCGGGATCCTGCAGGCCGTGCAGAGACGGAACAAAAGCCTGTTCTGAAACGTCGTCAGCGAATGCGGATACGCAAAAAAAGCCAGGGGCCGGTCTTTTAAGAGGCGGTATGCGGAGCGAAGGGCGACGGTGGTTTTGATGACGTTGTTGCAGAGCCTTTCCGGAAGGCCCTGTCCGGGTAGAACCTCGAACGAGATCGTGTCAACTCCGAGATCCTCGTACCGGGTGAGTTCTCCGAGCAGAAATCGGATCCTCGTGTACGTGGGGGACCAGTTCCCGTCGTCCCTGAGGACGGCCCCGTTGAGAACCGCAAAGATCCGGATCATGCCGGATTCTCTTCAATCACTCTGCAGATCTTCTCCCTCCTTTCTTCAAGGGAGAACTTCGCCTGGACCCTGGCCCTTGCCGCCCTGCCCCCGTCGGAGTGCAGCGCCTCCATTATCGCCGTCGACGTCGCCTGCACATCGCCGTAGGGTACCACGAACCCCGTACCCCCCACCACCTCAGGGAGGGCGCCCCTCTCGGTCACCACGGGGACGCACTCGCAGGACATCGCTTCGGCGAGCGCGACACCGAACGACTCCCGGTAAGAGAGCTGGCAGTAGACCTTTGCTCGGCGGTACCAGCGCAGGAGTTCTTCCTGGGAGGGGGACGGGACAAACGTGACGTTCTGTGGGGCGCTCCGTCTCAGATCCTCGATGCTTCCGTCAAGGACGCGGCCGACGACGGCGAACCGGAGATCCGGGAGGCTCCTTGCGGCGTTGAGGAACGTGTCAAGGCCCTTGAGCGTGATGTTGTTTTTACTGATCTGGCAGACCGTGATGACGAGATCCTCCTTCGTCTCTCCCGGGGTGAACTGTGCACAGTCGATGCCGTTATAGACGACCGCAACGTGGCGTCGCTCACTCAGGTTGAGTATCTCCCGCCTGTTGAACTCCGAGACCGCGAGGATGTGATCGGCGTTTCCGATGATGTAGTTCACCCTCTTTGCGAGTTTCGGGTCGAGCAGGGCACCGTACCCGATCTCCGGCTCTTTTGCGACCTCATACCCGCCGATGACGACGAGGGTTCTCTTCCCGAGGAGGTTCGCCAGTCTTACCGCGAGATACGAGTGGTTGTGGGCGAACCAGGAGTAGGTGAGATCTGCCCAGAGGACCCCCCGCAGGATCTCGAATGAGATCAGGAGGGACCGCTTCAGGCCGTTTTTTCCCTGGTAGTCGCTGATGACGGTCTCCCTGACCAGGTATTCCTGCCGGAGCGTCTTCAGGTCCCGCTCCGTAAACGTGGAAGGAGAGGGGGATACCAGAAATACCTTCTTTTGTCGTTCTGTTTCATGCTGCTCCACGTAAGGCCTCCGGGATTCGAGCAGGCTGAATAATCAGCCGTCCGGTGGGGACCGTATTCGCGTGGGGAGATATATATTTTTCATCGAATATGCTGCCGAATAACGGTGACAAGGGAGCCGGGAAGCAGGTGTCCTGCATGAGCAGCGGGAGTCGCTCCGTGACGGGGTATCCGGCCGTGGAGACTCCGAGCAGGCGATCCCTTCGCTACGTGAGGCCGCCCTGCACCCCGGAAACGCCAGCCAGGCCGACACCGGCATTTGGCGTCTGTACGTTGAAGATCCTCATCCAGCGCCCGAACAGGATCCATCTCCAGACCATTGCGCTGACGGGGTCGTCTCCCGTGAACATGCGCTCCAGTTTACCAAGGACTTCCTTCGTTAAAATGCCCTTCGAGTCCTGGACGGCCTCTACGAGCAGCCGGCGGAAGATCTCGGGGTCCTCGTACCGGAGCCAGTGCTCCTCTGCCGTGTAGAAACCCATCTTGTCCATACGCATGCGCACCCTCTCGGGGAGGATGCCCGACATCGCCTCACGCAGTATCCGCTTGGTCACGCCTTCGTGGATGCGGTACTCCTCAGGGAGACTCATCACGTACTCGACCAGGCGATAGTCCAGGAACGGCACCCTCGACTCGACGGAGTGAGCCATAGAGTTCCGGTCCTCCCAGTGGAGGAGGCTTGGCAGACTCACCCAGAGCATCTGGTCAAGAGCGATCGACTGTGTGGTCGTGAGGGAAGGCCCGGAGCGTGCCGCGAAAGACCGCTCTGCTCCCGATGCGGCAGCGTTATACGCGGAGAGCAGACCGGTGTTGAGCCAGGAGGAACCGGCCTGGCCCGACGTGGCGTAGGGTTTCATGATCTCCCTGACGGAAGAGGGCAGCAGGTAGTATCCCATCATGGAGAGCGACTGAAACTCGGAGAGACCGTGCCTTGACTTGACCGCCCGGATATCCCGCCAGAGCATCTTCCATTTCATACTGTGGAAGTGGTCCGCGTATCGGCACCCGAAGAACCACTGGTATCCGCAGAGTTGTTCGTCGGCGCCCTGACCGTCCAGCAGGACCTTCACCCCGTGGTTTGCGGCAAGCTCGAAGACAAGCCACTGGGCGTAGATGCTTGTCGTCTTGAACGGTTCATCCTGGTACCAGACGAGCTCATCGAGTTCCTCAAGCAGCTCCTCAAAGGAAGGATACGTGTAATGCGCCTCAATACCCCGTGCGCTGATAACTTCGTCGGCGTATTCGCGCTCGTCATACTCTTTTACATCCGAGCAGGCAGAGAACGTCTTCTGGAACCCCTCTTTCTGCTCCTCCCGGAGAAGGTCGTTTGCCAGGCAGACGATGGACGAGGAGTCGAGCCCGCCTGATAGGCAGGAGCCGCCGGGGACGTCCGAACGCAGCCGTAGTCGGACCGAGTCCCGGAGCAGCCGCCCGAACTCCGTCACCGCTTCATCAAACGTCCCGGAGAACTGGTGCGGGTCGAGGCGATACCACCGGTAGACCGGGAGAGCAGTATCAATCTCGCCCACCCGGAACTCCGCGGCCTCACCGCCCCGGAGCTGGTATACCCCGGCAAAGAGCGTCTCGGATGTGTGGTCGAGGAGGTTCGAGACCAGGTAGTCGTAAACCCGCGGCCCGTTCACGTGGGGGTTCCAGCCGGGAAGGACTGTGAAGGCTTTGATCTCTGAAGCCATCGCGAGGAACCCTTCGGGAGAGAACCAGTAGTAGAGAGGTTTGACCCCAAAACGGTCACGGGCGACGAAGACCTTCTGTTCTTGAGTATCGTAGATGACGAACGCCCACATGCCGTTGAGGCGGTGGAGGCAGTCGCGGCCCCAGTGTGCGTATGCGGCAAGGAGAACCTCTGTATCGGTGCTTGAGGCGAACCGGTGTCCGTACGCCTCGAGTTCGAGCCGGAGTTCGCGGTAGTTGTAGATCTCCCCGTTGTACACGATCCAGTATCGCCGGTCCGGCGAACACATCGGCTGGTGGCCTGCCGGGGTGGGATCGATGATCGAGAGGCGGCGGTGGCCGAGCGCTAACACTGCACGTTCGGGGAGACCACCCGGAGTGGGATGTTGCGGGGCATACGCCAGATCGGATCCGTACACCGCAAGAGGCGTGTCTTCACCGCCGAATATCGAGATCTCCCGAGGGTTTTGCCCGAAAAAAACTGACCCTTCATCGTCAGGCCCACGGTGCCGCAGGATATCGGTCATTACCGTGATATGTCTGAGTTGCTCCGGCAAACCACCTAACATTACAAGCGCTGCGATCCCGCACATGGGGGTAATCCGAACTATATATGATATAAGTCAATAAAAATACGTTGCTCACATTCCCAAAGGTTTATCCCGGAGCACCGATTCTTCCGTGAACTTCGCGCAGGCAAACGACACAAACAGCCTTTCAAGATCCGGCTTGTCTGAAAGACAGAGTGCCTGTACACCTCCTTTATCCACTATAGCACGGACAAGCGCTGAAACACGCTCTTCTGCCATCCCCGCACCCTGAAGATAGGTGATTGCCCGGGGGTCGGCAACCCAGTGCTCCGGGACATCGCCATCGATCAGGCGGAGGTAACGCTCCGCCACCCGCACCGGATTCCACTGCGTTTGGACGAAGTCTCGTGCCCGCCTGCCAACCTCCGCTCGATAGCCGGCATCGGTGACGAGCGGTTCGAGGGCGTCTTCTATCTCGGCCGGGTAGCAGTAGATAGCAGGCGGGATCACGTCAGCGGCATAATCATCCCAGATATAGCGCGCATAATAGCCGCCGACAACTGCCGGTTTCCCGTACCAGGCGGCTTCGGTCGCAAACACCGCCATTGGGGTGTCCGAGTAGAGTTGATCGACGACGATGTCGCACCGTTGCAGTTCGTCAAGAACAACCGCATGCGGTTTTCCGGTAATCTCAAAGTACTCGATCGGGTAGCCCTTTGCCTGTAATGAACGGATGGCATCACGGATCGCCGGCGTCCCCTTGGCGTCAGGATCAGACGGGGAGTGCAGGATCCGAACAATCCCGTTTCGCATGCGAGAATCGTTCTCTTCTACCGAAGCACGGGCAAACGGGATACCGATGTTTAGCCCCTTCACAAACTGCCGTGCCTGCAGGTGGGCTGCTGCAGGGTGATGGACCGTAACGTCCGCAAACCGCTCAATCCATCGGATCTTCCGCTTCTGCATGCGGGTCATACGCATACATCGACGCGGATCATCGATATCGGCGGATTTGCAGAGAGCTCCATCGATGTATGGCGGGCGGCCATCGCTCCCGAAGAAGATGTAGATAACGCGTTTTCCGAGAAGGCGGAGGAGGGGGAGATCGAGGTAGCCAAGAAACGTCGAATTGTAGCCCAGAATGAAGACATCGAAGCGAATAATCGCCCAAACAAACACAGGCAAATTCAGGGCATAGAAGACAGCATACCACAGGTACTTTAACAGAGTGCGGCCCTGCTGCGCCCGCTTCCAGAGACTTTTTTGCCAAGCGACAAGGCAGATCGGGACATCATCGCCTGCATATCCAAATACATGACCTTTCTGGTTGATGAATGTGCAGTCGAGCCCCAACTCCTGAAACCCAGTCTTCAGATTGGCATTGTAGCCCGCGATCTCGACAAGTCCGATGAGTATTCTTCGACGGTCCATGATGCCTACAACAATATCGCCATATTTGCTGAAATAGGATTCCCATTCGGGCGGCAGCGAATCCGTACCCCGCATTGAAAACAGGGATGACACGGGTAAAACAGTATTTATCAGTACACACTTCAAATCATTGGAGAGGAGGAGCCAGTGGAGATCATAGACTGCCATGCGCACGTAACTGCATCGGGACAATGGTTTGACACCCCATACGAAGCATCAATAGAGAATCTAGAAGAGGCGATGGCCCGCTCAGGAATCGCACGGGCGGTCCTGATCCCGCTCGGCCACGCATCGATAGAAGACGTCCGATTCTGCCTTGATCTGGCAAAAAAACAGCCAGAGAAGTTCGCGGTAGTACCCCAGATAAATGTAGCAGAACTCTCTCTCCTGACAGAATACAAGGACGTGGTTGCCGGACTTAAAGTTCATCCGTCCCTTCAGCAGGTCGATCCCGCTTCGCCGGAGGTCCAGGAGATCCTGGATGCAGCGTCTGGAATGGGAAAGCCCGTCGTCTTTGACACCTTCATGCAGAGTACAACAATCCCCATACGGCTTCTCGACCCGAAGGTCTTTGACGAACTGGCAAAGAACCGCCGCGATATCACGTTTGTCCTTGCCCACTCCTGCTGGCCCCACCTTCTTGATGCCTACATTATTGCGAAGGCAAACAAGAACGTCTATCTCGATCTCTCGTACTTCGGTAAGGCGGCAGATAACACGTATCTGCTTCATGACTTCTGCCACCTGCTCGAAAAACTGGACCAGAAGGCGATCTTCGGAACGGACTTCCCGGAAGTCGATGTAGCCGCATACACCGCTCTCTGGCAGAGGTATCTGCATCACCTCCCGGAAGATAAGCAGAAAAGAATCTTTTCCGACAATGCTCGCGAGGTGTTCCGTCTGTGAATGCAGAAGATATCAAGATCACCCGGCAACGATATAGCGAACGACACAGGACATTCGGCTACAGCCCCCAGACACTAGGCTGGGGCAAACATGGTAGGCAAGCACTGCGGTTCTCGGTTCTGACTGCAGTCGGCAACCTACAGGGGAAATCGATACTTGATGTCGGGTGCGGATTCGGGGACCTTTACGATTACCTCACGGCACAGGGGTGGACTGGCCACTACGTCGGTATCGATCTGGTACCAGATCTCGTGGAGGAAGGACGGAAACGGTTTCCCGATGCAGAACTGCTCGTTGGGGACTTCGAAGAGCAAACCTTCACCGGACGCTTTGATTACGTTGTTGCCTCGGGAATATTTAATTTCCTGCTCACACAGGAGGACAACTGGGCATATATCATGCGGACGCTGGAGAAGATGCTTGCCCTTGCACAATCAGCGGTTGCAGTCGACTTCATGACCACCTGGGTAGACTTCCAGAACCCGATCGCATTCCATACCGATCCCTGCGTGCTCATCCAGAACATCCGGAGCCTGACCCGGCGGTTCACCCTCAGACAGGACTACATGCCGTACGAGTATGCACTCTATCTCTACCATGACACCCCCATCAACCACGATAACACTTTCCCGCCGATATAAATTGGTAAATTATTAATTTCAAAGCCGCTTGGGAGTTCAGAAAAGCCCATTATCCGTAGTGTTCAACACTCTATCACCAGGTTGATGCCGATGACCACACCAGATACCTATACCGATCAGATTATCAGCAAGATCAAGCGGAACCGGATTTCTTCGACAGAAGTTGCCGACTGCCTCGGTAAAACCGGAAATGTTCCGGGTGTATTGCCGTTAAACTACGGGCATTTTTGCGTTGGTCAGGTCCGATGGACATATGCACTGAACGAAAGCAACTGGGAGTTCCACCGGCAGATAACCGATGTCGATGAAGGGGAAATTCTTTTTGTAGAGCCCTTTAATTGCAGTGACCGGGCAATTTTCGGCAGTTTGGTTTCAAAGTACCTTATCCTGTACCAACAGGCCGCAGGTATTGTAGTGCAGGGGTACCTTCGGGACATCCCGCACCTGCGGAAAGAAAACTGGCCAATCTGGTGCTTCGGGGGCACACCCATCGGATGCTTCAACCGCAAAAACGAGACTGATCTCGACCCCGCCCTGATCCATGAGAGATGCGAACGCTACAACGGAGCTATAGCGGTGTGCGATGACAGTGGCGTGATAATAATTCCAAAAGATCACATTAACCAGGAATTCCTGGAAAAACTCGACTGGATCGAGGAGCAGGAGGACATCTGGTTTGACTGTATTGATCGGCTTAAGTGGAATACTTACGATACGGTCTGTCTTAAAAAATACCAGGAGCGGAAGCAATGAAAACGATCGTGGTTCTGAGTGGAGGTCAGTATTCAAAACCGGTCTTTTGCACGCTCAAGGATGCAGGTTTTACTACTGTTTGCGTCGACCGCGACCCGCACGCTCCCTGTGCCGCACTCGCAGATGCATTTTACCCGGTCGATATTACGGACCGTGAGGGGGTGTGTACCGTCGCACGCAGCAATCACGTCGACGGGATTATGGCGATCAACGATTTCGGCACCCGGACGGCTTCATATGTGGCGGAAGAACTGGGTCTGGTCGGCCTCCCCATGGCAACCGTTGACGCAGCGAACGACAAGGGACGCATGCGGGATGTCTGGCGCAGGCACGGGCTTTCGCAACCGAAATACAGGGTGTTTGCGACCTCAAACGAATTAACAGAAGCGGCAGAGCAGATTGGGTTCCCATGCGTCGTCAAACCAACCGAGAGCGGGGGTGGTGGACGTGGGGTATCGGTGCTTAAAACGCCTGATGATATCGAGTGGGCATACCGGTTTGCCCTGCCGTACGTGAGGAATAGTCGCTTCATCGTGGAAGAATACATGGAGGGTATCGAGATGACTATCGAGTCATTCTCGGAAAACGGAGAGGTCACCATCCTGGCGATGAGCGACAAAGTCAAACCCAATTTGCGGACGCGGGTCGCCACAAGCCTGAATTATCCGGCGGCCATTCCCGAAGAAACCCAGGATCGGGTTAGGGGGCTTGTCACGGCGGCAGTGCGGGCAATCGGTGTTCGGACAGGCATGGCGCATACGGAGGTCATTGTGACCCAAGATGGCCCGAAACTGGTCGAACTGGGGGCCAGAGGGGGCGGCGGCCACATATTCCACACAATCATCAAGGCCGTGTCCGGGTTCAACGCGCCCGTACAGACAGCACGTATCCTCACCGGCATGCCGGTATCGATGCCGGCATTGACAAACAACGGCGCAGTCTACCGCTTCTTCACCCCACCCCGCGGTATCCTCAAAGAGGTCCACAACCTGGAGGCAGCAGCACGCCTTGAAGGCGTTCTTGACGTCGGGCTGACCAAGGGAATCGGGGACCTGGTGGGAGACTTTGAAAATTCGCTCCAAAGAACCGGCTTCCTTGTAACATTGGGCCAAAATCGAGAGGCAGCAATCGTGGCAGCCGACCGCGCCGAATCGCTGGTCAAATTTATCGTCGAACCCTGTTGATACCCCTGACGGCTCGTGTGAAATGCGGACACAGCAGGGGCCCACTAAACGCATTGAGAGACGAAATATATACGGATAAATACCTAATCTTCCAAATAAGTATTATTTCATGCTCTCTTTCGCGTTACAAAGACCCGGTGGTTTCAAAATCCATGAGAGGGCATCATTTTTCTTAAACTGCTTGCGGATCAGTGCAGCTGAACTGGTGCTCATCGGCCATATTTTCTTCTGGTTCGGGATCTCGGAAGCAGCCATCCAGATGGCCAGTTTCGGGGTTGTCATCTTCTTCATTCTCTCCGGCCTGCTGATATCGAACTCGGTCTTTTCAAAACTTCATTTACAGGGATATTCTTTTTCAGCATACTTCATCGACAGATTTGCACGTATCTACTCCGGGCTACTGCCGGTGCTACTGCTCATACTAATTTTCGATCTTACGCATCTTACTCTGTTTCCCGAACATTATCGATCCTTTGATTGCATCTTCGGGTACCCGATCGCGATCCCGTTCTACCATGACTTTCGGGTCGAGAACTTCGTCGGCTCGCTGCTCATGCTGCAACATATCCCACTTCCACAGTTTGATATAGGGTTCGGGTTCGGTTCCGGGCGCTCACTCTGGTCCCTGGGACTTGAATGGTGGCTGTACCTCTCGTTCGGATGGACGGTTATCGGCTATCCGTGGCTCAGGAACAAAAAATGGCTTTATCTGACGATTTTAGGCATTTTATGGACTATTCCAGCCGCATACTTGATCTTTGCCCCGGTATTGCGAAATCTTGTTATCACCTGGTATAGCGGCGTGCTCATTACCATACTTCTGGCGATGACCAACTCCGCATCCAAGAAACCGGTCTTTATCGGCCTTATTGTCGCACTATCCCTTTGGGTGGCACATTTACTTTTGGTGACGCAGGACCCCTACGATCTGGCCGCGGATCTGCTTACAGCAGCAGCGGTGCTTTGCATCCTTATTGTTCTGCGAAACGATAGGGCCATAAGGAGCACAAAGGTCCATTCAGCGGTACAGTTCATGGCCGACTATTCCTACACATTGTATCTTATTCATATGCCGATCATCATTTTCGTACATGCGCTCCTCGCGGGTGTACCGGAATATATCGTTATTACGTCAGCATTCCTCGCTTCAAATGCATTCTCTGCATTCGTCGCGTATTACACCGAAATGCGCCATAAAGACCTTGCCCGATGGCTAAAGGCTCGGATGTTAAAGACAGGAGGATATCCGCAACGGGGACACCTCTCGCCGCAAACCGCCGACTCCGGCGACTAGCAGTTCGCTGTGCTGCTTTACGGCAGTGGAGATTAAAAAGATTATTGATCGGGGTTTTTATTGAAATAGGATACGTACCAGTCGATCGTCCGGGCAAGCCCTTCATCAAAGTCGATCTTTACTTTAAAACCGATCATATCCTGCGCCAGGAAGACGTTCGCGATGTGACGCCGAACGTCGCCGGGACGCTCCGGCTGGTAGACAATGTTCTTCTTGCACCCCATGTATCGCGCGATGAACCCAATGATGTACTCAATCGAGACCTCTTTTCCACTGGCGACGTTTAAAACCTTGCTCCTGGTCTGCGGCGTGTTATAGATATCAATGGCCGCCTGTGCGGTATCGGTGACATACAGATAGTCACGAGTCTGCTGACCATCACCATAGATGATCGGCGCTTCACCGCCGAGAATGCGCTTGATTGTAAGCGGAATAACGCCCGCATAACTCCGCTCGTTCTGCCGTGGACCGTAATTATTGAACGGGCGAATGATGGCTGCCTCGATCCCGAATGTTCGACAATAGGAACAGATCATCAGATCGGCAGCGGCTTTGCTCGCAGCATACGGAGTCGTGCCGTTTAACGGGTGTTTCTCATCCATCGGTGCGTAAATGGAAGATCCGTATGCTTCTGATGACGAGAAGTGAATCAGGGTTTTAAATACGTCGTGTCGGGCAAGCTCGGCCATGCAGAGAGCAAGATCGGTGTTGTGCCGAAACGTCCACACAGGATTTTCTAGGCATGCAGGAAGCGGGATCACGGCAAGATCAAAAACGACATCAATCCCTTCGGCCTCCATGAGCGTCTTCATCGCGTTATAATCCGAGGAGTCCTGGTGGTAGATCTTCAGACTCGGGTCGAGTTTTTGAGCGTCCGCGAGGTTTTCATCTTTGCCGAGATAGAGGTTATCGACGACCACCAGATTCTCCGGTTCTTCCCGGACAAGCGCATCCACGAGGTGGCTCCCGATAAATCCGGCTCCGCCGGTGATAAGTATCGATCTGTTCTTAAGGCTCATTAAAGTGCTCCAAGGATCCGTTCGAGTATCTGCGCCACGGCGTCGATCTCTTCATAACGCAGGTTCACATATAGCGGCAGTGCGATCGCACGGCAATAGATATCCAGCGATCGGCTGCATCGTTCCTGGGACCGGTACACAGGCTGGATATGAGATGCGTACGTCCCAATCTGGGTTTGAATCCCCTCATTTATTAACGTTTCAATAAGCCAGTCCCGATCAATCCCCGGGTCGACGGTAGCGACATAACTCTGGTAGACGGGGCTCACACTCGGATCGATGTAGGGTTTGGTGATGCCAGCAATGTCGTCGAGATGCGTATCCCAGATCTGGGCAAGTTCCCGTCGCCGCTCGATGAACGTGTCCAAACGCCTCATCTGGGCGACGCCCACCGCCGCCGTAATGTCGCTCATCTTGTAGTTGTATCCTACATCGGTGAATCTGGGAATTACCAGCCGGTCACTCTGCTCGCGGTCCCACGCGGCCGTCATGCCAAAGACTGCAAGATGCCGGGCCTTCGCGGCGATGTCGTCGCGGTCTGTCACGAGCATTCCGCCTTCGCCGGTGGTGATCCCTTTCCGGGCGTGGAAGGAGAAGCATCCGACATCACCCATCGTCCCGGCGCATCTGCCGCGATACCGGGCGCCGAGCGCACAGGCGGCATCCTCGACGACGGCAAGGTTATGGTCGTTTGCGATCTGCAGGATTGCATCCATCGCCGCGGGCTGTCCGAAGGTATGAACCGGGATGATTGCCCGGGTCTTTGAGGTGATCTTCTCCTCAATCAGGCCGGGATCGATGTTGTAGGTTCTCGGGTCGATATCGACGAAAACCGGCCGTGCTCCGCAATACAGCACGGCATGACCTGTTGCCGGGAACGTATAATCCGCAACGAGCACTTCGTCACCGGGGCCGATGTCAAGGGCAAGAAGCGCGAGGTGAAGCGCTGCAGTACAATTCGTCACGGCAACGGCATGCCGGACCCCGAGGTACCCGGCAACCATTCCCTCGAATTCCTTTACTTTCGGTCCCTGTGCAACCCAGCCCGAGTCGAGCACCTTCTTGATCTCATCGAGTTCTTCCTGGTCGAAATACGGTCTTGTCAGGGGTATTTTATCCATAGTAAGCTGCTCCATAGGAGGACAGATATCTCGCAATCTCTTCGCTTGCATCCCCATCCCCAAAGATGCAGCGCTGCTTTAAGGACGGTGCGAATTCTCTGATGGACCTGACGATCCTCTCCCGCTCCGCCCCCACAAGCACGTTCCACCCGGCCTCGACCATCTCGACCCACTCGGTGTTCTCCCGAAGGGTGATGCAGGGGACGCCGAGCATGTAGGCCTCCTTCTGGACGCCGCCGGAGTCGGTGAGGATCTTCGTCGCATGCGCCATCAGGTGGAGCATGTCGAGATAACCGAGCGGCTCGATTATCCGGATGTTCTCCGGCATCGCCGCGAGGAGACCGTATTTGCCGAGGTAGTTCCGCGTCCGGGGGTGGACCGGGAAGACGACCGGCATCCCGGCCTCACCGAGGGCGCCGATGATGGCGGCCATATTGTCACGATCATCGGTGTTCGAGGGCCGGTGGACGGTGACGGCGAGGTACTCCCCGGGCTCAACACCGACGTCCTCAAGAATATGAGAGCGCTCCTCCGCGACCGCACGATTGTGGTTCATCGCATCGAGCATCACGTCCCCGACGAGGTGAACGCCCTCCATGATCCCTTCGGCCGCGAGATTCCTGACCGCCGTCTCCGTCGGGCAGAAGAGGAGGTCCGATGCGTGATCCGTAAGCACCCGGTTGACCTCCTCGGGCATCCGGAAGTCGAAACTCCGGAGCCCCGCCTCGACATGCGCCACCGGGATGTGGAGTTTGGCCGCCGCAAGCGCACCCGCAAGTGTCGAGTTCGTGTCGCCGTAGACGAGGACCATGTCAGGCTCTTCCGCCCGGAGGACATCCTCGATCGCTCCGAGCATCGCCCCGGTCTGGTGCCCGTGGGTCCCTGAGCCGATGCCGAGGTTGTAGTCGGGCTTCGGGATTGCAAGATCCTCGAAGAAGACCTCCGACATCCCGTGGTCGTAATGCTGGCCGGTATGAACGAGGATCTCTTCGTGCTCCTCCCTTAGTTCCCGCGAGACGGGAGCGCACTTGATGAACTGCGGGCGAGCGCCGACGATCGATACGATCTTCATGGTACTTACCGGATCGGATGGCTGTTTTTGTCGCCCCGGCCGATACCCTTGTAGACGAAACCCACGCGGATGAACGCATCCGGGTCGACGACATTCCTGCCGTCGACGATCACCGGGTGCTCCGCTCCCGAGAGCTCCTTTGCCCGCGCCGGGTCAAGGGAGGCGTAGTGGTGATGAGCCGTGAAGACGACGACGACGTCCGCCCCCACGAGGGTCGCGTCCAGGTCGTGCGAGACCTCGATACCCGGATAGTCGTTCACGAACGGATCGTGGACCCTGACCTCCGCGCCCGCGTCCTCCATCGCCGCGAGATAAGGTTCCGCCGGGGTGTTCCGGGTATCGTCGGAGTTCTGGATGAACGCCCAGCCGAGGAGCGCGACCCTTGCGCCCTCAGGGGACTTCCCAGCCCGTTTGAGCCCCTCGACGGTCAGGTGAACCATGTGCTCGGGCATGAACTCGTTGATCTTCCGCGCGACCCCGAAGATTGACCCGCCCCCGTGCGGGTACCAGAGATCGCCGCCAAGGACCTGCGCACCCCGCTCGAGGTGCCAGGAGTCCTTCGTAAGGCAATGGCCCCCGACCCCGGCGCCCGGCCAGAGGATGGCACGGGTGATCCCCTCGCCCTTGAGGGAGTCGATCCCGGTCCGGACGTCATAGACGTTGACGCCCATCGCCTCGCAGTGCAGCGCCAGCTGGTTCGCGGCGGCGATCTGGAGGTCGCGGAAGGCGTTCTCGGCGGTCTTCGTCACCTCGGCCGCGGTCGCGGTCATCGGGATGATCTTTCCCGTCGTGAGGACCGGCCGGTAGAGCTCGATCGCCCGCGCCGTCGAGACCTCGTCGATCCCGCCGACGATCCGGTCGTGCTCGCGGATGTTCCTGAGCAGCCGCCCGACCATCACCCGCTCGGGGGCGTGCGCGAGGCAGAAGTCCTCCCCCGCGACGAGCCCCGACTCCTCCTCCAGGATCTCGCGGGCCATGCGCTCGGTCGTGCCGGGAGTGACGGTCGACTCGAGCACCACGAGCGTGCCTGCCGTCAGGTGCTTCCCCACCGCCCGGAGCCCCTCGATCAGGGCCGAGAAGTCGGGGATGAGGTCCTTTGGGTCCGCAAAGGGGGTCTGGATCGCGAGCGTTACCGCGTCGCACCCCGCGACCTCCGAGAAGTCCGACGTGCACCGGAACTTCCCGGCACCGACGACCCTCTCCAGGAGCTCCTCGAGCCCCGGCTCCTCGCCCTTGAGCGGGGATTCGCCCCGGTTGAGCATATTGATCTTGTAGCCGGAAGAGGCAGAGGCCCGCTGGAACCCGATGACTGACTCGAATTCGGGTGCGTCCGCAAAGAGCACCGCGGCGGGGATGCCGACGTAGCCCATCCCGAAGACACCGATCTTCCTGATCGGGCCCCTGGCGTCGATGATCGATTGTAACTTTTTGCTCATGAAAAAACCGTCCTTATGCCGCAAAACACCGTG
Organism: Methanoculleus caldifontis; assembly: GCF_032842345.1. Lineage (NCBI taxonomy): Archaea > Methanobacteriati > Methanobacteriota > Methanomicrobia > Methanomicrobiales > Methanomicrobiaceae > Methanoculleus > Methanoculleus caldifontis. The sequence continues at coordinate 536,776 of NZ_WBKO01000002.1, forward strand.
CGACGTCCTCGCAGATCTCCATATTCAGCAGCGCCTGCGCGGGGCTGACCGGGAACTCCCGTCCCCGGGCGGCGCAATCGAGGAACGTCGAGAGTTCGAGTTTCAGGGGCTCCTGCTTGTTCACGAGCACCTTCTCGATGATGTTCTCCTGCACGTAACGCTCGTTCTCGACCGCATACTGCCCGGGCTTTCTGTGGATGTAAATCTCCTGAGCCATGAAGTCCCCCTCGACGGTGAACTCCTCCTCCTCGATGTAGATCATACGGATCTTCTTTGAGGACTTCCTGCTTGCCGAGAGGTAAACCGGGGTCCCTCCAAAGGAGAAGAGGGCGCTGCATACGTCCTGGTTGCCGCTGCCGGCAAGCCTGTAGGCTCCTTCGGGCAGGAGGACATTACGCATGATATCCACGTCGTGGATCATCAGGTCCTCCACGACCGAGGAACCGCTCACCCGCGAGGAAGCCGGGTTGTGCCGTTTCATCTCGATATAGAGCGGGTTTCTGATGATCTTCTTGATCTCAGCGACGATCGGGTTGAACCGCTCGATGTGCCCGACGCCGGCAACCAGGCCTTCCGGGATCTTCTCGAGAAGCTGCCTGCTCTCCTCCGCGGTCGCGCATATGGGCTTCTCAACGAGCAGCGGTACCCCGGCATCGATCACCTGCTCTGCAACCCCGAAGTGGTAAGGCGTCGGGACGCAGACGCTCACCGCGTCCACACTGTTGAGCAGGTCCTCTACGGTCGCCGAGGCCGTTGCCTCGAAGGTGCCGGCAAGGTCGCGGGCCGCCTTCTGGTTGAGGTCGTACAGGTAGAGCGAGTCCACCGCTTTCAATTCCGAATAGACACGGGCATGATTCCTGCCCATCATTCCGACACCGATTACCCCTGCGTCCAAGATCTCACCGCCGGTAGAATACGTGCGTTCTCCTATAAGAGTGATGATATACGTTGGCACCACTCCGGTATGACGTTATCGTGATTGGTGCAGGATCGGGAGGATCTCCCCGCCGAACCGTGGCCGCTCCTCCGGCCCTGTTCAAAACCAATAAGGTTTTTCACGGCGAACACCATGCTGTGTTCCGCCCTTCCGGGTATCTGGCCCGCGTCATGCGCGTCGACCCCGTCCAGCGCCAGAGCCTCATCAGCTTCGGTTCGACGCTGGGGTTGACCGCGATCGGGTTTCTCTCCACGATGTACTTCGCCCACACCGTCGGTCCCGCGATACTGGGCGCGTACTTCATCTTCGTTGCGTACTTCAGCGTCTTCAACCTGATCGGGGACGGGGGGTTCGGGGGAGCCGCAGTGAAGCGGATCAGCGAAGGCGAGGACCAGAACGCATTCTTCACCGCGTTCCTCTTCCTCCGGGTGATCCTGATCGTCGTCTCGGTGGGCTTCCTCTTCATCATGCAGCCGTACCTTCCCGACCTCACCGCATCGGGTGTCTTCCCCTGGCTGATCCTCGCGCTTGTCGTCAGCGCCTTCACGAACATCGCCTCGAACAGCGTCTACGGGACCGGCAAGGTCGGCGTCAACCAGATCAGCACCCTGGTCGACACCCTGGTCCGGATAGCCATCCAGGTCGCTGCGGTCGTCCTCGGCTACGGCGTCGCGGGCCTCGCGGGCGGGTTCGTCGCCGGGCTCTTCGCTTGCGGGCTCTTCAATCTCCGTTTCCTCGAACTCTCGCCGGCACGGTTTCGCCGAGCGCACCTGCAGAGCCTCTTTGCGTTCTCGGTATGGACGTTTCTCAGCGCAAGCGGCTACCTCGTCTTCTCGTACGCCGACACCATCATGATCGGCCATTTTCTGGCCGAGACCGACGTCGGCATCTACCGCGTGGCGCTCCAGCTCACCTCAATCGCGACCTTCGTCACCATAGCGCTCCATACCACCCTCTACCCGAAGGTCAGTTACTGGGGGAAGCAGGGCGACCTCGCTTCGGTGGAGCGCGCGCTCGCCCGCGCCTTCACCTACTCGCTCCTGCTCGCGGTCCCGGTCGTTGCCGGCGGGTGGATCCTCGGCGAGCGGCTCCTCTACTTCTTCTACGGGGCATCGTTCTCCGCCGGTGCGGGGGCTCTCTCAATACTCCTCCTCGTCCAGGTGGCCCAGGTCTTCATGTTCCTCCAGACGATGTGCCTGAATGCTCTCGACCGCCCGCGCGACTCGTTCCGGGTGACGGTGATCGCGGTCGCCGCGAACATCGCCTTAAACCTCCTCCTCATCCCGGCATACGGTATCATCGGAGCTTCGTTTGCCACGCTCGCCACGATGGCCCTGAATGCGGTGCTCGCCCATCGCGCCCTCGCACGGAGCATCCCGGTGCGGGTAGAGCCCCGCCCGGTGGCGAACATCGCCCTTTCCGCGCTCGCGATGAGCGCCATCATCATGGCTTACGCATACTTTGTCCCGCTCACGAACGTCCTCGCCGTTCTCGGGGCAGTCGCGCTCGGCGGGCTCGTCTACTTCCTGCTCCTCCTCCGGATCGACAGGGGCATCCACAACGAATTAAAGGAACTCACCGGAAAACTCGGGCTCCCCTGGCCGGGGATGCTCTGACCCCGCCCATCGGGTTGAAATAGCAGCGCGGCAATCCGTAATCTACACACGAGGACGACGATGAAGAAAGAAGTCCGCGAACTGAGACGGGAAGAGTTCCCGCTTGCAGAGAAGGTCTGGACGCATTACCGCGACCAGAAAACTGATCCGGCCCGGGAGAGGATCTTTGGGGTCTTTATCGACGGCAACCTTGCGGCGACGGCCCGCTGCACGCGCCACCCGGACGGTCTCGAGATGGACTGCGTCTTCACGCTCGACGAGTACCGCGGGGGCGGGTATGCGCGGGAGGCCGTGCAGAAACTCCTCGACGAATGCGGCTCCGAGACGATCTACATCCACTCGACCCTCCCCCTGATCGGGTTCTACGAGAGGCTCGGGTTCAAACCCATCCCGGAGGCGCGGCTCCCGACGAGCATCAAGGACCGGTTCCTCTTCTGCTTCGGGGAGATGGCGGGGTGCAACGTCTGCCCCATGATGCGGAGCCCCGGCGGAGCCAAATAATCGCGCCGGTTGCCGGTCCCTCGTGGACCATTTCACCTTACTCTGTTGGTCCCGGTGCGTGGAGGATTGCCATCTCACGCGAAGCCGCGAAGGACGCGAAAAGAAGATCTGGGTAGCACTCAATAGTCTTCGCGCTCTTCGCATGAGGTGGAGTTGTGTAAAAATTTAGATGCAGCGGTCCACTAGTGCTCGATCTTTTTGATATGCTCGATAGCATTCTCCGCCAGCCTCTCCCGCCCCTGGAGTTCGGCGACGTCCCGTATCGCTTCGAGCATGTGGACGGAGTCCTCGAGGAAACTCAGGATATCGGCGGGGTAGAGGTCGATCCCGTATTCTTCGAGGAGGTGAGCACTGATCTGGCGATGATCGAGCCCTAACTCTCTGAACTCGATGATGGTGAGAGTGAACTTTCGCTCCGGGCACCCGCAGAAGGGAGCGTTCTTGCACTTGCAGTCCGTAAAGTCACGGAAAAAAGCGAGGAGCTGCTCCTGCATCCGCCAATCAAGGTTCTCGAAGTTGATCGACTTTCCGAGCGACTCAAGAAACGCGCCCGAGAAGACGTGGTCCGGGAGCCGGAACCCGGCAGCTCGCTCAAGTTTCCGTGCCGCCCGGAACCGGGCCTTATCCGCAATCACGAGGCTTCTCCGGGCTCCTCGTCGAACTTCGCAAGCGACTTCATGGCGTTGCTCATGTTCTCGATCTCGATGAGCCACTCGTCGAAGAGGCCGGGGTTCTCCGCGTCGTCCTTGATATATTTCGCGCAGCAGGTGGCGCCGTCGACGACGGCGGCCCCGATATTCGCCGCGACCTCGAGCGCCTCTTCGAGATTCTCTTCGTCGAATCCCCGTCCCTTCTTCACGAGCGTCTTGATATCCTTCTCAAACTCGCCCTCGAGGTATTTCCGGCAGGCGGTGAAGAGCACCAGCAGCGAGAGCTGGAGCGATCCGATGATCTCCTCGAGGTCTCCTTCGGGGAGGCCGGTCATGACGATCAACTCCACGTCGTCGAGCTTCTCCGTGGCCTCCTCCTTCGTGAACCGGCCGTTCTGGTAGAGGCGGATGATCTTTAAGACCGAGAGGGTGATGTCCTCGGTGAAACCGTAGAGCATCTGCTCGCCTTCGGAGACCTCTTCGCCCTCGGCGGGCTCGAAATTTGCACCTTCAAGCGTCTTTATCCAGTTGTCCCAGCGCTCCTGATTGTAAAAAATATAGAAGAGTTTCATGGGTTCTGCCTGTTTGGCACTCGCTTTCTTCGCCATATCAGTACACATTCGGAGTGCCTCTGTTAAAAATCATTTGCTCTTGCAGAAGAAGGCTTAAATTGGCGCGATTCGCGAACATTCATGTAGAACGAGCGAGCATATGAAGAGCAGATGGCGAGAGACTGCGGGCTTGATGCACTCCTGAAATCCTATGAACCCATTGCGGTCGCGCTCTCCGGGGGGACGGACAGTTCGGTCCTGCTGGCCGATGCCCGGCGGCACAACATCCGGGCGATCGCGATCAGCGTCGATACCGGCCTTACCCCTCCGGGGGAGCTCGCGGCGGCGCGGGAGCTCTCGGAACGCCTGGGCGTCCCGCACGTCGTGATACCGCTCGATATGCTCGAGGTCCCGGCGGTCAGGGAGAACCGGCCGGACCGGTGCTACGTCTGTAAACGGATGATGATGGAGGCGATCGTCCGCGAGGCGGAGCGGCAGGGGTGCCGGACCGTGGTCGACGGGACCCACGCCGGCGATCGAGCTGATGCCCGGCCGGGGATGCGGGCGCTCCGTGAACTCGGGATCAGGAGCCCGTTTTCGGAGTGCGGTATGGGGAAAGCGGATATCGAGACGCTCGCCGGAGAACTCGGGATAACGGTTCGTCCGCCATCGGCGTGCCTCGCGACGCGTATCCCCACCGGTGAGCCGGTCAGCCGGGAGTGCCTCGCGCTCGTCGCGGCTGCGGAGGCCCTCCTCGCACGGGAGATCCCGGGAACCCTGCGGGTCCGGTGCACCGGGCGGCACGCCCGGGCCTCCATCGAGGCCGACCCGGCATACCACGAAAGGCTTGAGGGCCTGCTCGGTGCGGTGAAGGATCTCGGCTTTGAGGACGTTACGATCGCCCAGGAGGGCTACCGGGAAGGAGGTGCGGATTCATGGAAGCGGTGACGATACGCTATAGCGAGATATTTCTCAAGAGCGAGCCGGTGAAACGGCGGTTCATATCGATCATGACGGAGAACATCCGGCTTGCGCTGGAGGGGGAGGGAATCTCCCACCGGTTTGAGACTCCGCGAGGGCGGGTCCTGATCTTCGGCGACGACCCCCGCCGGATCGCCGCTGTGGCCGCGAGGACGTTTGGTGTGGCGAGCGCGAGCGTCTGCACGGTGACGACCCCCGATATCGAGGGGCTCTCGGCCGCAGCCGTCGAGCGTGCAGAGCGGCGCCTCCGGCCGGGGATGTCGTTTGCGGTCCGGGCGCGCCGGTCAGGAGTCGAGGGGTTCAACAGCCAGACCCTCGGCGCTGAGGTCGGCTCGGCCGTCCTCGACCGGATCCCTGAGGCGAGGGTCGACCTGACGGCACCCGACTACGAGGTCTTCGTGGAGGCCAAGGAGTTCGGCGGCCTAGTCTACGACGAGAGGATTGCCGGGCCGGGAGGGCTCCCCTACGGGACGCAGGGGGAGGTGATGACCCTTCTTTCGGGGGGGATTGATTCGCCCGTTGCGTCGTGGCTGATGATGCGCCGGGGATGCCGGATGGTGCATATCAACATGCAGGGCGGGCGCTTTGCGGGGGCGGACGTGGAGAGAAACGTCCTCGCAAACCATGCCCGGCTCTCTGCCTGGATTCCCGGGCACTCTCTCGACCTTCTTGTCGTCGATATGGAGCCGTTCTTTGAGGTGATCACGGCCTTAAAAGAGCCGCGCTATCGCTGCATCCTCTGCAAGCGGTTCATGCTCCGGGTAGCGGGGATCATCGCCGGGGAACGCGGCGCCTACGCGCTCGTCAACGGCGACAACATGGGGCAGGTGGCCTCCCAGACGCTGGCGAACATGGCGGTGATCGCCCCGGCGACGGACGTGCCGGTGCTCCGGCCGCTGATAGGGTTTGACAAGGAGGAGATCATCGAGCGCGCCCGCGCCATCGGGACGTTCGAGGCCCATCCGGGGGACGTCGGGTGCGCGGTCGCCCCCCGCTACCCCTCGACGGCGGCGCCCGCGGAGACGATCGCGAAGATTGAGGAAGAGATCGGTGTGGCCGGCCTCGCGGAGCGGGCGGCGGAGACGGTACGGGTGTATCGTGCGAAGAACGGGGAGGTCGGGGAGGTCAGGTGAGGAGGGGCGGGTTCTCGGCGGCCTCGTCCCTCTAGCCCGGCGCTATCATCTCACACGAAGTACGATGGGCCGAAGGGCCGGAGCTCGAGCACCGTCAGGTGCGGAGGAGCATTACACATCCATTTACCGAACTTCGCGTTCTTCGCGGCTTCGCGCGAGCTAACGGGAGCAGATAACAATACGGCCTCACGCGAAGAGCGCGAAGCCGCGAAGGGGAGTTACAGGTAACTTGCTGGACTTCGCGTATTCGCGTGAGGCCATAATGCAATCCTTCATTTTGCCTCCATCCAATAGGCCAGGAACATCGCACCTCCGGCGCTCCTGCTCCGCTCCGTAGGAGCATCACAACGGCATCTAAAAAAGACGTATGGAGGTTTAGAGAATATTCAGCCCGTTGTCCCGGGCAGCCCCGATGAATGATTCGCCGACGTGCCGGATCTGCTTCTCGGTCAGCCCGAAGGTGTTGTATTTCCAGACCTTGGTCGAGCCGGGGATGACCCCGGTGATCCCGCGCTTCTTCACCTCGCTTGCGAGGAAGAACCCGCGCTTCTTGTGCCGTTCCGCAACCTTATCGAAGGACTCGCGGGTATCTATCCGGGTCAGGGTGTGCTTTCGGGGGTAGTCGGAGAGGACCTTCGTCCCCTCGATGGAGAGGAGGGCGTCCGTGACCGCCTGCGAGTGCGCCACCTCGGTCTCCCAGCGCTGCACCCGCTCCTTGACGTGGGGGAACGAGGCCATCATCCCGACGACGGTGACGCCCATCAGGGTGCAGCCCATCATCTCGACCTCTTTCATCCCGAACGTCCGGCCGGTCACGTCGCCCTTCGCCTGCGTCGTCCTGAAGACCCGCTCCGCGTGCTCGTTCGTCGTCGCGAGAAGACCCGAAGGCGCCGGGGCCGCCATGCTCTTGTGGCCCGACCCGACCACGAAGTCGGCGCCGAGGGCTTTGCCGTCGATCGGCATGATCCCGACCGTGTAGGCCCCGTTCACGAGGACCGGGACGTCGTACTGGTGGGCGACCTTGATGATCCCCGCGATGTCATGGACGTTCCCGAACTGGTAGTCGACGTGGTCGACGAAGAGCAGCGGCGGTGTGCGCGAGAACTCCCGGATCACCGCCTCGATCTTCTCTGCCGCAGCGTCGGCGGTGATGTGGTTCCTCTCGTCCTTTGGGATCTCCCGCGGGATCCCGCCTGCCGCCTCGACCGCCATGAACTCGGTGTAATGGGCGAGCCCCGTGAGGATGACCGGGTCGCCTTTCTCCACGAGCGTGGAGGCGACCGCCTGGAACCCCCGGCGCGCTCCGGGCACCACCCGCACCGCGTCCATGTTCAACCACGCGGCGAGATCGGCGTGGAACTGCGCGATGGGAGGGTTCCGGATATAGTCGAGCCGTGGAGGATTGCGGCAGTTGTCGCAGACCGAGTAGCCGTCGCCGAACGAGATCGCCGCCTTCATCGCCTCGGCGGTGAGCCGCCCGCCCGCCTGGATGGGGTCGATGTTGATGTACATCTCCTCGACGTCGCGGGCCTCGATATCGACTGCGCACTTCACTGCACCAGCTCCTCTTCGATGATTGCGATCTGCCGCTTCACTTTCTCGAGAGTTGTTGCGGCACGCTGCTTCTGTGCTTCATCAAAGTCATGCTGCGGAGCGGTCTCCCGCAACAGGAATCGGATGTCGGAGAGGAGGAAGAGTGCCTGAAAAACTGCATCAACGGCTCTTTTTGACACGAGATCACCATACAAATATCAGTGAGGATATATTAGGTTACGCGTATTCCGGGCACCGGCCCGGTGCCGGACACTTTCGCACCGCACTGATCGGGCATTTATACTCAAGGGACACGGAGATTAATTGGGCATGAAGATAGTTCACATAGCAGACACGCATCTCGGATTGTCGGCATTTAACCGGGTCGATCCCGAAACCGGGATGAACCTGCGCGAACAGCTCATCTACGAAAATTTTCTTGCCGCCGTCGACCGGATCGTCGCCATGCGCCCCGATGCGCTCGTCCACGCGGGCGATCTCTTCCACCAGGTCAAGCCGAAGACCCGCGCCTACACGACGGCGCTCGACGCCCTCTCCCGCCTGCAGGATGCGGGAATCCCGGTGCTCGCGGTCGCGGGGAACCACAGCATGGCCAAGACCCGCTACACGGCATCCCCGTTCGAGGTGCTCGAGCGGGGCGGCTACCGGGCAACCGACTTCTACGTCGCCCACCACAACCGTTACCGCCGGGTGGAACTGGGGGACGCGGTCTTTCACCTGATACCGAACATGCTCGAGGCGGAGGGCTACCGGCGGGCGTTCAACGGGATCGAGTTCTCCTGCGGCACGAACGTCCTCGTCACCCATGGCCTTGCAAGCACCCTGAAAGACCGGCGGTTGCACACCGTCGCCGAGCACGAACTGGACGCGACGATCCTCTCGGACCGGTTCGACTATATAGCGCTCGGCCACTTCCACGGCCAGACCCAGGTCGCCGACAACGCCTGGTACAGCGGCTCGCTCGAACACTGCAACTACGGCGAGATCGCGGAGACCAAGGGGGGCCTCGCCGTGGACCTCGCGTCGGGAGAGGTCGGGCACATCGACCTCCCGCGCACTCCCATGATCAGCCTCGGCAGGATCAACTGCGATGGCCTCTCCGCCCGCGAGGTCGTGGACGAAGTCCTCGCTGCGGCCGATGGCGCCGGGCAGAAGACCGCCCGGGCGATCTGCCAGGTCACGCTTGATGGAATACGCCGCGAGACGCTCCGCGCGCTCGACCAGAAGGCCCTCACGGAGGTCAGGAGCCGGATGCTGGACCTCAAACTCCAGGTGCTCGCCGCCGACGATCCGTCCCGGATCTTCTATGAAGACTCGCTGGTCGGTCTCGACTACGTCGCCGAGTTCGAGCGCTTCGTGGAGAAGGAGCATCTTGCTCCCGGCGACGAGGAGTACGTGAAGAGGACCGGGATGGAGGTCCTCCGTTCGGTCATCGCCCACCACAAAGAGGGAGAGAATGCTGCTGAATAAGCTCCGGATGCGGAACTTCAAGCGGTTCCGCGACCAGGAGATCACCTTCCAGGACGGGATCACCGGGATCGTCGGGAACAACGGGACCGGCAAGAGCAGCATCGTGAGCGCCATCCTCTTCGCCCTCTACGGCCTCCAGGGGACGGGGCTCGACGGAAACTACATCGTCAGTTCCTTTGCGGGTCCGCAGGAGACCTGCGAGGTCCGCCTGGACTTCATCGCCGGCGGCAACGAGTATGCCGTCGTCCGCAGGTTCAGGCGCCGCCCGTCCTCAACCCACCACGAGGCCAGCCTCTACCTGAACCAGAGGCTCCTTGCAAACAGCGTCCAGAAGGTGGCGGAGGAGGTCCAGCGGGCCGTCGGGATGGGGCCGGGAGACTTCCGGAACACCATCTACGCCGGGCAGAAGGAACTCCTCACCCTGCTCGAGAGCAGGGCAGGGTCGCGGAAGGACTGGTTCATGCAGGTACTCGGCATCGACTACCTCCGAAAGGACAGCATGGAGGAGCTGAAGAAGGTCATCGACGCCCGGGAAGGAACCCTCCGCGAGATCTCGGGCCGCCTCCAGGAGCTTGACGTTGCGTCGGTTCAGGGCCGCCTCGCGGCACTCCGGACCGAACTCGCCCGTGCCGGGGAAGAGGCGGAGCAGGCAGGGGCAGGGGAGAGGGACGCCGCCGCGATGCTCGAAGGTGCCCGGCAGGAGCGCGACCGTCTGCTCGCCGTGCGCGACCGCTACCTGCACCTCGCACGGGAGGAGGAGATGTTCGCGGGTGAGATAGCCCGGCTCCGTACCGAGTGCGAGGCTGCGGAGGCTGAGATAGCGGCGCGCAGGAGACTGCAGCCCGAACTCGAAGACCTCGCCCCTCTCGCCGGGCGCTATGAGTCCCTGAAGGCAGAGGTCGCCGCGATGGCAGAGGCGAAGGCCGCTGCCGATCGCCTGACCCTCGAAGCGAACGCCGCGGCGGAGCAGGCACGGGAGTACGACGAGCGTTGCACGAGCGTCGAGGCCGAACTGGCCGCGCTCGCAGAGGACGAGGCGGCAGTTGCCGGGCTTGCCCGGAAGGTCGCCGACCGGCAGGCCCTCCGCGACAGGATTGCGGCGATGGCCGCGCTCCAGCCGGAGTACGACGCACTCCGCGAGGAACTCACCCGTATGGACGAACGGTTCTTCCAGACCGAGCGGCGCGTCGTGGAGAGCCGGCAGGAGATCGAGGAGATCGAGGAGAAGGCCCGGCGCCTCCGGGAGCTTGAAACGGAGGTCTCCAGTCTCGACGCTCTCCGCACCCGTGAAGAAGTCCTCCTCTCGGCCGCGGAGCATGCCCGGCAGGGAGAGCGGTGCCTGCAGGAGGTCCGCGCCGCTTCCGATGAGATGGTCCGGTTCGAGGGCGAGATCGCCGGCCTTGCCCGGCAGCTCGCCAGGATGGGCAGGATCGAGGAGGAGATCGAGTCCGCGGAGAGCAGAAGGGAGTATCTCGCTTCAAGGATCAGCGCGTGCGCCGAACGTCAGCAGACGATCCGCGAGGAGATCCGGCGGCTTGCCGGACACCACGCGGAGATCCTCACCGCGGGCCCGGAGGGGTCCTGCCCGACGTGCCACCAGAGCCTCGGCGAGCACTACGAGGAGCTGGTCGGCGACCTTGCCAGGGCCAGTGACTCGATGCAGAAGACGCTTGCCGGCCTCGAGCACGAGCACACGAGGGCGACCGCGGACCACCGGAGCCTCGTCGCCGCGCTGAAGGACCTTCAGGTACAGCGCATCGCCTTCCAGCGCATAAAAGAGCAGCACGCGCTCTACGCGTCCCGCTACGAGCAGGCCTCGGGCACCCTGCAGCGCTGGCAGGCCGAGGCGGACGGGTGCCGGGCGGCGATAGGGGCGCTCGGCCTTGAGGGATACGACCCTGCAGCGCACGCCGCTCTCAAGGAGCGGATCCGGGACCTATCGGGGAAACAGGCGGCGGCCGACACCCTCCGGGGCGCGTGCAGCCGTCTCGTGGCCCTGCAGGAGGAGCGGCAGCGGCTCATCGCCGAGGTCGAGGGCTACCTCGAACGCAAGGAGGGGATCGAGGAGAAGATCGCCCGGCTCGGGTTCGACCCGGAGGTCAGGCAGCGTCTGGAGGCGGAAGCCGGGGCGCTCGAGGCGTCTTACCGGGCATACACAGAGGCACAGGCCCGGCTTGCCCGGAGGCCGGCCCTCGAGGAGGAGCGGAGAGCAGTTGCCGCGAAGGCCGACGGGCTCCGGGAGAGGCTGCAGGCCGCGATGGACGAGCTCGGCCGGATCGCGTTCGACCCGGAGCGGTTCGCCCGCCTCGGCGAGGAGGGCAGCCGCGCCGAAGCGGCCTGCCGGAGGTCGCTCGAACTCCGTGTCCGCCTCGAGGAGGTCCCGAGGCTCGTTGAGGCGCTCGGGGCAAAGCAGGACCTCCTCGCGAGCAGGGAGGCCGACCGGCTCCGGGTGACGGGGGCGATCGGGGACCTCGGTTTCGACGAACGGCAGGTCGCGGCGGCAGAGGAGGCACTTCTGACCCGCGAGCGGGACCTTTCAGCCGCGCGGGAACTGACGTACGCGGTCGCCGCCCGGCTCGGCAGCCTGAAGGCGGAGGCCGAGGAGGCGACTGGAAGGCTCTCCCGGGCCGACGAACTCGCTCGCCGGCAGGAGGAGATCACCGAGGAGATCGGGCGGCTGAAACTGACCCGCTCGCTCATCCGGGACTACACCGAATACCTCCTGCAGGTGGTCAGGGACCGGATCGAGGAGGAGGCGGGGAGGGTGCTTGCCGAGATCACCGACGGCCGTTACGGCACGGTGATGCTCGACGACGACTTCACCGTCCTCGTCCACGACATGGGGGACGACTACCCGGCCGACCGGTTCAGCGGCGGAGAGCAGGACGATATCGCCATCGCCCTCCGGGTCGCCCTCTCCCGGTTCCTCGCCGAGGTGAACAGGGTGCACGACTCCACCTTCCTGATCTTCGACGAGATCTTCGGGAGCCAGGACGAAGGACGGCGGAACAACCTCTTGCGGGCACTCCGGACCCAGGAAGCCCATTTCCCGCAGATCCTCCTCATCTCCCACATCACGGAGGTCCAGGACGAGTTCTCGACGACGCTCATGGTCGAGATGGGCGCAGACCAGGCAAGCCGGGTCAGGGAGTTCGAATGACCGACCCGGAGACGCTCTACCGGGACGCGATCCGGCGGATTGCCGGGAGGATCCGCGAGACTGTCCCGGAAGACCTCGCGGGCCGGTTTGCAACCGCCGGAGGGTTTGACGCGCCCTCATACCGGCACTGCCGGGGCAAGTTCGACGGTGCCGTCTGCGCGGTGGACGGGAGCAACAGCATCATCCTCGATGCCGGCAGTTTTGCCGTTGCCGCCGTCCGGGCGTCGGTCAGCACCTATGCCGGGAATACGCGCCTCTGCCACCGGACGACGCCGCTTTACGTCGTCACGGTCAACCCGGGCGCCGGAAACGAGGACTTCGATACGCTCTTTTACGACTGCTTCCACTGCTCCCCGAAGGCGCACCTCGACCACGACGACCCGGTCAGGAACACCGCCGTCATGCGGGATACTCTCGAGTACTGGGCGGCGACGGAGATGGCTGCGGAGCTCGATGCCGGGGACCTCATCGTCCTCGACGGTACGCTTCAGGTCCGCCACGCAAGCCACGACGAGGTCATCGAGAGCCTCTTAAACCTCTGCAACCTCCGGGGAGTCCTGATCGCCGCGGTGACGAAACGGACATCGCTCACCTGGGGAGGAGGGTACCCGATCGTCCCGGCGGCAGAGGGGCTCGCCCGCGATCTCTCTGTCCCTGAACCCTGGTACCTCTGCGTCTCCGCGGACGGGGGCCTGATCGACCGGCAGGAGACACGGTCCTGGAAGCAGCGGGGCGAGCAGTACGTCGCGAGGCTCCACCGGCGGGCGGACCGGGCGTTCAAGGTGGAGATACCGAAGTTCTACAGCCCGGAGAAGGTCGAGCGGGTCTTCTCAGCGCTTGCGTCCTTTGCCGACGACGGGCGGGTCACGGGCTACCCCTACCCGCTCCTCGACGCCCACCAGACCACCAAGATCGGGAGGGATGCGATCGAGCAGGTCCGCCAGAACATCATCAGAGAGATGGACCTGCTCGGCATGAACCTCGCCGACTACACCGGCATCTTCGGTGACTACCATGATGAGTTTGATCGATATTGACGGCGACGACGCCTCGAAGTACCGCCTGATCGGGGATCGGGTGCTCAGTTACCGGTTTGCTGCTCCCCACGACGAGGAACTCTACCTCGGAGACGTCTTGAAGATCACCGACCGTGTCAAGGGACTGACGTTCTTTGCGAAAGTGAGCGACCTCCTCCACGCCTGCAACTTCTCCGACCCGAAATGGGACACCCGCCCCCACACCGAGCACTTCTACGGGATAGGGGAGGATGTCTTCATCCTGGTCGAGGCGATACCGCTCGGCTACGTCGGGGAAGATGGTGGCTTCCGGAAGCCCAGGACGCTCCCCGCGAAGTTCTCCCGCGTGGAACGGCCGGAGTCCCGCGACTTCGCGTTCCTCGCGCAGGTGATGGGCGGGATCGAGGTCGGCATGATGAAGACGGGCCAGGATGTCCTGCAGGACGTGAGGGTGGCGCTTCACGCGGCGGTGATGCGACAGCACATGGGCGTCTTTGCGACGACCGGGATGGGGAAGAGCAACTTCATGAAGGTCTTCTGCGCCTCCTGCATGCGGGCGCGGGAGTTCGGGCTCCTCATCGTCGACCCGCACGGCGAGTACGTGGCGGGAGGGCGGTCGTCGAGCGGGGAGGCAACGCAGGGGCTCCTGCACTACCAGGCCGGCCGGGACGGGCTTGCCGTCTTCTCCACCCGCGAGGAGTCGTTCAGGAGGAAATACGTGCTCGACCAGCTCTATCTCGACTACGACGACTTCCAGATGCCCGACCTCCTCCTCCTCTATGAGCACTCCCCGCCCCAGCGCGAGGTCGTGGAGATGCTCGAGAGCGTACCGGGCTCGGATGTGATCGACTTCTTCCAGGAGATCGACGCCGCAACCTTCGATGCCGATACCTACGCCGGCCCGCACAGGGGGATCGCGAAGGATCTCAAAAACTTCTCCGCGAGCACGCTCTCCGTGATGCAGCGGCGCATTACGGGCATGCTCGCCCGGAACCGGGGCTTCCTCAGGAGACAGGGCTCCTCAATCCCGGACATCATGAAGGCTCTGCACGAGAACAAGGTCGTCCTGATCGATATCCCGGGCATGAGCGAGCAGAGCGAGCTCTTCGTCCTCTCGATCATAACCCGCAGGATCATGCGCAGCCACCAGGGCGAAGACGCGAGGGGCGCCGGGGAGTTAAAACAGGTGCTGATCACCATCGAGGAGGCCCAGCGGGTGCTGGGGCCGGGAACCGGGAGCACCCGGATATTCCGGGAGGCCGCGATGGAAGGGCGGAAGTTCGGTGTCGGGCTCTGCGTGGTCACCCAGCAGCCGAAGAACATCGACGCCCGGGTCCTCGCGCAGCTGAACACCTTCGTGGTGATGGGGCTCTCGGATCGGGGAGACCGCGACATCATCGCGAGCAGCGCTAAACAGGACCTCTCGCGCCTGGACACGGAGATTCAGACGCTTGAAGCGGGGGAGGCGGTCATCAGCACCATCGGGATTCCCTTCCCGGTGAGCACCCGGATCCATCTCTTCGAGGACTACATCCAGGACCTCACGAGAAGACCGGGAGCGAGACCGATCGACGACGGGCTCGATAAATCATTTTAAACGCAACAGACGAAGGTGATTGGGGCAGGAAACTTTCCCGTTTCCGCCGTCCCTTCACTGAACTGCTTGGCGCACAAAGGCGTCAGGATTGCTGATTTTTCTCTACTTTCCGGATGGAAACGCAGTTGATGACAGCGTCTCCGGTCAGGATATAGCGTTTGACGACGGTTCCGAGCACCTCGACCACATCCCCCTTCTTCACGTCCTCTGCCGGCGAGGTGAACATCTTGACCGATATCTCACCGGTTCGGTCGGCGACGAGGAACTGCGGTCGGTTGAGGAATTGGAAGTAAGCCCGCTCGACGACACCCTTTAAGCGCACCGGTTCGCCGAGCATGTTTAAGTTGATCTCCCGTACCCGGACGTTCTTTGCTTCCGCTTCATAGACCGGCACCAGCGACGCATACTGCGACTGGCTCATGTAGTTGAGAGCCATCGGTATGACGACCAGCATGACGGCTGCCGGAACAGCCCAGATCAGCGAGGAGAGATCCCCGGTACCGAGGACATAGATCGCAATCAGGGCCATAAAAAAGAGGAAGACGGCCACCGTAACGGCCGTCACCCTCACTCTAACATCTCCGATTTGCATCGTCAATCAGGTTTTACTTGAGGGCTGCAATTTCCTTTCTGAACGCGACCCAGTAGAGGACACCGACGAAGAACAGACCGCCGACGATGTTGCCAAGCGTGGCCACAATCACGTTGTTGGTCCACAGGCCCACCCAGTTGACTGTCTCGACTGCCTTTGTGGGGTCGATTCCCGTGCAGAAGATACCCGTCGAGATGAAGTACATGTTTGCAATGCTGTGCTCGAACCCGCTGGCAACGAATGCGAAGATCGGGAACCAGATACCGACGATCTTGCCGATCGCATCGTCTGCACATATACCGAGCAGGATAGCGAGGTTGACGAGCCAGTTACAGGCGATTGCCTTGAGGAAGAGCGACCAGATGCCCATGGCACCGACGTAACTCGTCTTCGCGGTTGCTATGGCAATCGCTCTTGCACCAAACGCGGTGAGCGTCGCGGTTCCGGCGGCATCGAAGCTGACACAGGGCCCGTATGCCATAATATACGCGAAGATAACCGACCCGATGAAGTTGCCGATATATACCCAGAGCCAGAGGTTGAGCACGCTCGCCCAGCTGATCCTGTGGATGAAGGCCGCCATGGGCGCGAGCATCGCGTCACCGGTGAAGAGCTCGGCACCGGTCATGACCGTGATGATAAGCCCCACAGGGAAGACAGCACCCAGGATGAACTGGGCAAATCCGGGACTCGCCATACCGAACCGCATCGCGACGTCGGATGCCTGAACACCGGTCGAACAGACCGTTGCAAGGGCACCACCCATTGCGATGTAGGCTCCTGATAAGACACCACGCAGGACCATATTCCATGCCGGCAGTCCGGTCTTGTACTTACCGGCATCACCCGCTTTTGCTACGATAGCAACTGGAGGATGGAACACCATTTTTCATACACCTCTCTAAACGTCCTACCTATACCATCAAGTAATCAGACTGTATAGGTCTAATTAATCAGTAATCAGAGAGTGCTATTAATAGGTTTCGAAATGATCGCCGTGTCGCGGAGACATTACCTCGTTTCAGGCATTTATCGCGACTGTAAGTTAATTTCCATAGTTAAACATGATGAATCGATAAATATTGATTTAGCCCTGAGTTTAGAGACCACGCAGAATATAGGTAGTTTCAGGGCGATGATCGGTGGCATCTTGGGAGCAGGCCCGCCGGGCCCCCGGAGACAGCCCGTTCCCCGTCCGCAGTGTCGAAAATGCGATCATGCCCTGCCGTTCCGCCTGCGCGCGAAGGAGCGCTCCGGAAACGGTTCCGCGGCAAGGCAGCCCGGCCGGCCTGAAACAAGGGTAGAAATGCGCTCATTCTGGTGTCCGGCCGGGTTCCTTCCAGCGTCTCGCCTCAAACGCGACGGAAAGGAGGCCTGCCCCGGACTCCTGTGGTGCCGCATATTGCTGGCCTGCGGCTACTCTCCGATAAAAACTCACCCGGCTGATGCGATTCGCTGGAGCTCTCACCATAATGGCGTATTACCCTCAGAATGTGGCCGATGGAGGCTTTAAAGCCATTCAGGCGCTATAGAATGAGCCTGAGGCGCCTCGGGAGGACGTACGCCGGCCCTTTAGAGGCGGGCACAAAAGGGTGGGGAGCGAGAAACCCGTTTAGGGCTGCGCGCTCGCTCTCGCCCTTCCCGGGCGCTCGAGTCCCGTCATTCGGGCCTTTCGGGGCGTCGCTTACTCGCACCTGACGGTGCTCGAACTCCGCTCCTTGCGGGGCGCCGCTTACTCGCACCTGACAGTGCTCGAACTCCGCCCCTTTCGGGGCGCCGCTTACTCGCACCTGATGGTGCTCGAACTCCGCTCCTTGCGGGGCGCCGCTTACTCGCACCTGACAGTGCTCGAACTCCGCCCCTTTCGGGGCGTCGTTACTTGAACACATCGAAGATCTGGTCGCTCCCGGTTGCGATGAGCCTGTCGCGTTCCGAGCTCTCCTCGACGAGCGCGAGCACCGGCGGGGTCATATCCTCGCCCGGGTGGAACCCGAAGAGCTTCTCGAGATCGGTCTGGATGGCGTGGAGGAAGACCGAGTTCGAGATCTCCACGGGGCAGAGTTCCTCGCACTGGCCGCAGTTGACGCAGGAGTCGGAGATGTGCGCGAACCGGATGAGGTGGAACATGAACGGCGGCGGGATCACGCCGGGTTCGACGAGATAATCCTTCTTCACGCTGCAATCGACGCAGTAGCAGACCGGGCAGTTCTCGATGCAGGAGTAGCACTTGATGCACCGGGAGGTCTGCTCGCGGATCTTGTTCAGGCGTTCCGTGCCCTCACCGAGCGCTCCGAAGTAGCGTTCCCGCCATTTGTCGCCGAGCTTCAGCATCGCGTTCTCGACCTTGCCGCGGATCTCGATACCCTTCGGGTTCGCGGGCTCGTTCGCCAGCGCGCCGGCCTTCACGGCACTGTTGAAGAGGTTGGCGCCCTTCTCGGAGCAGACCTCGACGAAGGTGGCCTTGCCGGCCTTCTCGCCGATGACCCCCCAGTTGCCGCAGGCGAGGTCCGCCTGGCGCGGGATCTTGATCTTGCAGCGGCGGCAGTTGCTGCGGCGGCCGAGCCCCTCGTTCCCGAGGAGGTCTTCCGCCCCCTCTTCGAGCTCGTCGATCGAGACTGCGGCGTGCTCGCCGTCTTTTGTGATGACGATGAACTTGCCTTTGTCGATCTCCTCCTTGACGACATCGTCAGGGTCGAGGCCGAGCTTCTCGCGGACGATGATCCGTGCTATCTCCGGCCGGATGGTGCCGCCGCAGTTGAGGCCGATGATGATGATGTTGTCCAGGTTGACCTGGTTGCGCTTGGCCATCTCGTACATCGCCTTGACCTCGCAGCCCTTGAGGACCGTCGCGATCCGCATGTCCGGGTCGGTCGCGAGGAGACAACGGCGCATCTGCTTGGGGAGGAGGAGGGTGCCGCAGTGGAGCGACCCGGCAATCCCGCCGATCTCGGCGGGGTCGGTGATCAGGGCCGGCATCGCGTCATAGACGTCCGCGCCCTTCCTGACCGCAAAGACCCCGTCGACCATACCGCTCTCAAGAGCGTGACGCAGCAGCGCGGTAACCGCCCCGCCGGTCTCCGCCTTCTCCCGGAGACCCTCGTCTGTCGTCCATGCATAGAGTAAATCGCCTTTTCCTGCCATCTCTCACACCTCCGCAATCTTCTCGACCTTCACCGAACACGCTTTGAACTCCGGGATCTTGGCGATGGGGTCGAGCGCGTTGTGGGTCAGTCTATTCGCCGGATGCTCCTTGTAGTGGAACGGGATGAACATGACCCCCTTGATGATCTCCGGGGTGACCCGGGCGGGGATATCGATGGACCCGCGGCGGGTGCTCGCCCGGACGACCTCCTTGTCGCTGATGCCGAGCTCCTGTGCATCCTCGGGGTTGATCTCGATCCAGCCGATGGGCGCCTCCTTCTCAAGGCTCCACGACCGGCGGGTCATGGTGCCGGTGTGCCACTGCCAGATGACCCGCCCGGTGGTGAGGACGTAGGGGTACTCGGCGTCCGGGACCTCGGCGGGCGGTTTCCACTCGATGGGCGAGAAGACCCCGAGCCCGTCGGGCATGGCGAACTTCTCTTTGTGGAGGATCGGGGTACCCGGGTGCTCCTCGGTCGGGCAGGGCCAGTGCAGGCCGTCCGGGTCGAGGCGGCCATAGGACATGCCGTGATAGGACGGGGTGACGGCGGCGACCTCGTTGAAGATCGCTTCGGGGCTCTCGAACGCAAACTGCTTCTCGTAGCCCATCCGCTTCCCGAGCTCGCAGAGGATCTGCCAGTCGGGCTTCGCCTCGCCCGGCGGGTCCTGGGCCTTCTTCCAGCGCTGGACACGTCGTTCGGTGTTCGTCTGGGTGCCGTCCTTCTCTGCGTAGCAGGCGGCAGGCAGGACCACATCGGCCATCGCGGCGGTCTCGGTCATGAAGATGTCCTGGACGACCAGGAACTCCAGGTTCTTAAGCCCGTGCTCGACATGGGTGAGGTCCGGGTCGGAGAGCATCGGGTTCTCGCCCATGATGTACATGCACTTGAGCTCGCCGGGCTTGTCGGCGAGGATGTTGACCATCTCGGTGACGGTGTAGCCGACCTTGCCCTCGGCGAGCCTGTCGACGCCCCACATCTCCTTCATCTTCTGTTGAGCCGGCTCGTCGGTGACCTTCTGGTAGCCGGAGTAGACGTTCGGGAGGGCTCCCATGTCGCAGGCGCCCTGGACGTTGTTCTGGCCGCGGAGCGGGTTGACGCCGGCGCCGGGCTTGCCCAGGTTACCGGTGAGCATCATCAGGTTCGCGGTCGATTTGACGTTGTCGACGCCGACGGTGTGCTGGGTGATCCCCATCGAGTAGATGAGCGTGGCGGGCTTGCTGGTCCCGATCAATTCAGCGGCGGTCCTGAGGCTCTCGACCGGGATGCCTGAGGTCTTCGAGACGTTCTCAAGGCTGTAGGCGTCCTTCATGACGACTTCCTTGAGTTTCTCGAAGTCTTTGGTCCGGTTCGCGATGAACTCCTTGTCCTCCCAGCCGTTCTTGATGATCTCCTGCATCAGGCCGTTCAAGATGGCCACGTCCGTCCCGGAGACGAACGGCAAATAAAGGTCCGCCTGCTTGGCGGTCGGAGTGTAGCGTGGGTCGGCGTAGATGAGCTTGCCGCCGCTCTCCTTGGCACGGATGATGCTCCGCCCGATGAGCGGGTGCTGCTCGAAGGTGTTGGACCCGATGATGAAGATGCACTTCGACTCGGAGATATCCTGAATCGAGTTCGTCATCGCGCCGGACCCGAAGACCGTCGCAAGGCCCGCGACGGTGGATGAGTGGCAAAGCCGGGCGCAGTGGTCGATGTTCGGCGTCTTGAGGACCGCCCGCGCGAACTTCTGCATCAGGTAGTTCTCCTCGTTCGATGTCCGGGCGGAAGAGAGGCAGGCCGTCTCTTCGGGCTTGTAGGATCCGAACTTCTCTGCGATCAGGTCATACGCCTCATCCCAGGTCGCCTCGACGAATTTACCGTCCTTCTTGATGAGCGGCTTTGTCAGGCGGTCGGGACTGTTGACGAACTCATGAGCGTACCGTCCTTTGGGGCAGAGTTTGCCCCCGTTGACGGGCGCACGCTGCCAGTGCGCCACGTCGAAGACCTTGCCGTCCCTCACGACAAGGTTAAACCCGCACCCGGTGCCGCAGTACGGGCATGTCGTCGATACATACTTGATATCCATTCTTGCTCCCTCTGGCAGGGACTACATAACGCCTGAATTATATAATGTACGTGGTCTTGCCGGGAATATCGGTGGGTTGCAGGGAGAATCCGCATCAAAGGCTGCCCTGGATAACAAGTGCCACCGCGAGCGTGACGATCCCGGCCGCCGAGAGCGGCAGGGTGTAGTTTCGCACCACCCCACCGAAGTCGTCGCCGGTCGTCCGCTTGAGCAGCCAGAAGAAGGGATCGCTCACGTAGGAGAACATGAACGCCCCTGCGGAGATCATGAGCACCAGCGCGAGCGGGTCGATCGCCATAGCGGCCGGGGTCGTGGAGAGGACGGTCGCGGTGACGGCCGCGGTGACGACCCTCGAGCCCTGTGCCGCCTGCACCAGGGCGGCGACGACGAACGGGAGGAGCGTGATGGGGAGATAGTCCTGGACCAGGGCGGTCACGTCGCCGGGGAACGTGCTCGCGGCGATGACGCCGCCGAACGCCCCGGCACCGGCGAGGTCGAAGATGATGATCCCGGCGTTCTTCGTCCCCCGGGCAAGGGCCTTCTCCCGCACGTCGGCCGGAACGGTGGCAAGGGCGGCAAAGAGCCCGGCAAGAAGGGCCAGGTTGATGTTTGAAAGGAGATGCAGCGCGGGGACCAGAGACCCGATCGCGAGCGCGAGGACGATGACCAGGAACGGCAGCCAGGCCCGCAGGCTCCGCCCGCCCGCCGGGTGGACAGGGTCTGCCGGCAGCGCCGCGGGCGTGCCGCGGGCACGCAGGGCGACGAGGAGGCCGGCAAGGAGGAGGAGGGAGACCGGCAGGGCGACGAGGTCGATCTCCCAAGGCCGCCCGGCAAAGAGGCCGAGTGTCGTTATGGTAGAGTAGACCACGGGAGCGGGGTAGAGGAGCACATAGGAGATCATCCCGGCGACGCCGGCGCAGTAGAGGAGGGTCCTGGATGCCTGCCGGTCGGGCTGGAGGTGCGCGAGGATGGGGGCGAGGATGACGAACGAGGTGATGCCGCACATCAGCGGGACGGAGAGGAGGTAGCCGGCCGCTCCTGCCGTGGCGAGGGGGCGGCGCACCAGGCCCCGGATATCGGCGACGATATCCGCGATCCGGCCGCTCTCGCGGAGGACCTGGGCGATACCGACCCCACAGAAGATGACGATACCAAGTATGGCAAAGATCCTGCCGGCGCCGCCCGTGATCGCCGCAACAAGCGTCTCCCCCGGCATCCCGGCGAGGAGGCCGAAGAGGACGGATGTCCCGACCAGGGTGAGGAACGGGGGGAGGTGATACCTGAGCGAGGCGACGGTGATCACGACGAGGGCGACGACGAAGGGGATGAGGGTATCCATCGGTCTTCCGTTGACGGCACTGAATTATAAGGCCTGCCGGTCCGTATCCTGCTCCATCTTGCGGCGTGCTTCGGCGATCCGGGCATCCGCGATCTCGCGGTACTCCGGGTCGATCTCAAACCCGATGTAGTCCGCACCGAGAGCGAGCGCCGCAAGGGCCGTGCTCCCGATGCCCATGAAGGGGTCGAGGACCAGCGTCCCCGGCCGGCAGCCGTGGAGCCGGATGCACATCTCCGGAAGTTTCTCCGGGAAACTGGTCGGGTGGGGCCGCGAGGAGCGGATGGTCCGGTAGGGGATGAACCAGGTGTTCCCCCGGTCGCGGAGGTCGCGCTCCGCCGCTTTCCAGCGGCCGATGTTGCTCTTGTCCTGGTAGGGGACGCCGACACCCAGTTTGTCGAGGGCGACGCTTCCTTTCTTCGTGAAGTGGAAGATGTGCTCGTGGCACTGGCTGAGATACCGGGAGCTGTTCACCGGCTGGTAATGGCCGACGGCGATATCTCCGGCGATCTTCTCGTATCCGCCCACATCCTCCTTCTCGATCGCGATCGCCTTGACCCAGTGGATGACGTTCTGCAGCTCGAAGTAGGAGCGGAACCGCTGGACGGCGTCGAAGGGGATCCAGGGGTCCCGGGGCTTGCCGCCGATGTTGAGGAAGAACGAACCGTCGTCGGCGAGGACCCGCGCCGCTCCGGCGGCGACCTCCCCCAGCCAGTCGAGGTAGTCATCCCGGGGCTGCCGGTCGTTGTAGGACCGGTACTCCTTCCCGATGTTGTAGGGCGGCGAGGTCACGATGATCTCGACGGAGCCCGCTGGAAGGCGCTGCATGCCCTCTATGCAGTCCATCGTGTGGATGGTGTTGACGGCAAGCCCGCCGGGTCCCCCTGCCTCTCTCTCCTCTTCTGCCACTCCGATCATTAACTGGTTTGCGGTCCTCCGCAAAAAGGTGAACGAACCGTGATGGGCAGGAGCATCAGGGGGCGTCGCCGCCCAGCACCTTCTGCCGCATCCTCTCAAGCGCATCGACGAAGTCTTCGACCTCGTAGGGGTTGAGGTCCCCGCCTCCGGAGCCTTCACGCTCGAGGTACACGACCTGGAGGAGCGCGTCTTTGAGGATCTCAAGGCGGCTCTCCGGCGGGAGGATGATCTCGAACCGGTGGAAGATCCGGTCCGAGACGCAGACGAAGTCGCCGTGCATGGACGCGAACATGAGGATCTCGTCTGCGGAAGGGACGTCGCCCTGGTTCACCTCGACTTCCAGGACCGCCGGTGAAACCGCGGGAGTATCGACGCTCTCTTCTCCAAAACAGCGGGTGACCCTGATCTTCGTGGCTGCTCCTCCGGTTTCGGCTGAAGTATTCTCTACGGCAGATAATATAGTTGTGATGGCGGCGCGGGGTGCTTTTTTCACCTGCCATCATCCGTGCCGGCCCACCGGGCCTGCTGTAGTTCTGCGCACGGCCGGTCCGGCCCCGGTCACCCGGAGACCGTTACGCAGCGGGGCAGAGCCAGATCCAGCCCGGCAAGGACGCGCTCCTCACAGGAGAGATCGCCGATGACCTTCCGCACCGGCAGGGGCAGCTGCCGGACCAGCGTGGGGATGGCGACGATCTGCTCCCGGGCAGCGAGCTCCGGATGTTCCAGGAGGTCGATAACCTCGATCGTGTACCGCCCCCGGAGGTACTCGTCGCAGATCTTCCGGAGGCTCTCGTTCGCCCGGACGGATCTCCTCGAATTCCCGGCCACATAGAGCAGGAACACCCAGATCTCCTCGCCTGCCTGCGGGTTACTCATCTTTCCCCCCTTCTTCCCGCCGGGTATTCCCGGCCGCCGTGTCCGCCTTCCGCATGCGGGCGAGGTGTCCCCGCTCCTCGGATCGTGCCTCCTTCTTCCGTTCCAGCTCCCTGGCGAACCGGTCGAACTCTGTCTGCACGCCCTGGTGCTCCGCCTGGAGGGCTGCGATCCGGGCTTCGAGCACTCTCTGCTCCCGCTCGGCCTCGATCCGGCGGGCCCGGAGTTCGTCCTCACGAGCCCGGATCTCCGCCTCTTCCTCCATCTCCATGACATAGCGCGCCGAGCCGGTCAGGACACCGCCCGGGCCGAGGTAGACATCCGCGAGATCGATCCCCTGATCCGTGATGATCACCTCCCGGATCTGGTTGGAATGCGCCATGCCCCGGGACTTCAGGACGTAGAGGCCGCGGTTCCGCTCGCCGCCGGACTCGATGAACTTGAGGAGGATCCAGGTATCCATCAGGGAGGAGATGCCGATATTCGTCTGTTCGAGGTGACCCCCCTGCGTCGTCAGGTCGGTGAAGATTCCAGTGATCTGGTTGATCTTCAGGTAATCGACGAACCGGATCAGCATCGCCTTCGAGTCGACCTCGGTGCTCACCGAGATAAGGTTCGAGATCGGGTCGACGACGACCGCGTCCGGCCGGAAGACCTGCACCTCCCGGAGCATGGCGGCAAGGTGCGTCTCCAGGCCGTAAGCCGTCGGGCGCGAGGAGTGGATGGCAAGGAGCCCGGCATCGATCAGGGGGACGAGGTCGATCCCGATGGAGCGCATGTTCCGGACGATCTGGCTCGACGACTCTTCAAAGGCGAAGTAGAGACATCGCTCACCCCGTCGGCATATTGCGTCTGCGAAGGTCACCGCAAGACTCGTCTTGCCGGTGCCCGGCGTCCCCGATACCAGGACACTCGAACCCCGGTAGTAACCCTTCCCGCCGAGCATCGCATCGAGCCGTTCGATGCCGGTGGATACCCGCTCTTTTGGGGCTTCGTGTTCGAGGCCGAGGGCGGTGATCGGCATGATGACGAGACCTTCGTTCCCCGTGATCAGGAACGGGTACTCGTTCGTCCCGTGGGTGGAGCCCCGATACTTGACGATGCGCAGGCGCCGGGTCGAGATCTGGTTGGTCACCCGGTGGTCGAGGAGGATGACGGCGTCGGAGACGTACTCCTCCAGGCCGTGCCGGGTCAGGCTGTCGCCCCGGCCGCTCTCGCCGGTGATGACCGCCGTGACGCCTTTCTCCTTGAGCCAGGAGAAGAGCCGGCGGAGTTCGGCACGGATGATGCCCTCGTTCGAGAGGCCGGAGAAGAGGACCTCGATGGTATCGAGCGCCACTCTTTTCGCGCCGATGGAGTCGATGGCGTAGGCGAGCCGGATGAAGAGCCCGTCGAGGTCGTACTCGCCGGTCTCCTCGATCTCGCTCTTCTCGATCCGGACATAGTCAATCGCGATCTTCTCCTCCTCAAGCAGCCGGGGGAGGTCGAAACCGAGCGAGTGGACGTTCTTGATAAGATCCTCCGCGGTTTCCTCGAAGGAGACGAAGACGCCGGGTTCATTATACCGTGTCGCCCCGCTCACCAGGAACTGCATGGCAAAGAGGGTCTTCCCGCTCCCCGCTTTCCCGACGACGAGTGTCGGTCGCCCTTTCGGGAGCCCGCCGGCCGTGATCCCGTCAAGACCCTCTATACCGCTCGGGACCTTTTCAAGAGCAAAACCGGTGTTTACGGATGGTGCCGGAGTACCTGCCACCTGATGCATGCATGTCTGATGATCCAGGTTCGGCATATACATTACCCCGGCGAACCGGCATCTCATCGCTCCGGATAGGACATCCCCGGAGATCAGGTGCTCGATGAGGGCGGGCGAAGACGAACCCGGAAGTCGCTCCCGGGTGGCTCGCCCGCCACAACCCGTACTGCTCCGGCATCCGGGCCCTACGTTTTCCTCAGCGTAAACCAGAATGCCGCGCCGCACCCCGGACGGCCCGGTATGCGGTCCTCGACCCAGATCTCCCCCCCGTAACGCTCGACCAGGATCCGGACCAGGTAGAGGCCGAGCCCTTCGCCGACGCCCCGCCGTTTCTGCTCGTACCGGTGGAAGATCGCCTCCTTGTCCGCATCCGGAACGCCCCGACCGGTATCTTCGACCACGACCCTCACGAGCCCGTCCGCATCCTCCGTCCGGACGGTGATCGCGACGCCGGGACCCCCGTGCTTGACGGCGTTGCCGATCAGGTTGGCAAAGACCTCCGGGAGGAGGTCGTCGGCCATCACGAGGCCGGGATGACCATCGTAGCGGATATTGCCGTCATGGTACCGGCGGATCTCATTCTGGATAACCTCATCGAGGTCGATAGGCCGAATATCGGGCGTTCCTGAGTGGATCCGCCGGATCTTCGAGACGGTGCCCAGGATGTCAATGCTCTTCCGAATGCTCCGCTGGAGTTTTTCCACGTATCCGGCCGCCTCGCCGTCCAGGATGCCGAGGAGCAGGTCGGCATAGAGGTTCGAGACGTTCTCGGTGTTGCCGATATCGTGCGTCAGGATGTCCAGGTAGAGGTTCGTCTCCCGGTGAGCGCTCTCGAGCTCGCTGTGGAGTCGGGCCCGTTCTTCCTCGGCACGCTTCTGCTCGGTGACGTCGGCGGCCACGCCGACGAGACGGTGAGCCTGCCCCTCAAGGTCCCGGCGCACCAGACCCTGGCTCAAGATCCAGCGGGTGGAGCCGTCGGATGGACGATGGATGCGATACTCAGCCCGGTATTCACCGTTGCCGGCGACGACCGTCTTCAGGGCCTGCAGGATCCCGGCCCGGTCCTCCTGAACCACAAAGGCCATCCAGTCGGTGCCGCTCTGCAGTGCGCTGGGACCGGGAGCGCCAAGCAGTCCCGCCAGTGCTTCGGAGGCGGTCATCCTCCCTGTGACAAGGTCGATCTCCCAGGGCGCGAGATCGGCAGCATCCAGAGCCATCTCCAGCCGCTCCTCGCTCTCGCGCAACGCCCGGTTGAGCCGGACCAGATCCTCGCTCTGCTCGCGGAGCCGGGAATTGGATACGGCAAGCTCGGCGGTCCGCTCCTTCACCCGGTCCTCGAGTTCGGCGTAAGCCCTTCTGAGGAGTTCCTCAGACCGCTTTTGCCCGGTCAGGTCCGTCGCGACCAGGGAGTAGACCTGGACGCCGTCCATCTGCAGGAGCTTCAGGGAGAGGTACACCGGCACCAGGTCCCTGCCGTGCGCCAGGAGCATGCTCTCGCCCGTGGTGCCGGAAGGGTCCCCGTCTTCCATCATCCCCCGGAACCCCTCCGCACCGGCCGGAGCGACGAAGGCGTGGATCGACTCCCCGATCAGGTTCTGAAGGGGCATGCCGAGAAGCCGGGCGAAGGACTCGTTGGAGTAGAGGATGGTGCCGTCGGTAGAGAGGGTCGCCGCCCCTTCCCGCATCTGCTCGACGAGTACGCGGTAAGGGTGTTCGGCGGTGCTTAAGGTATAGACCTTCTCGCCCTCGTCCGTCGAGACGAGGAAAGCATCGACCTCCCCCCTCCGGATCGCCGACAGGGTCTCTTCAGCCTCCGTAAAGCCCCCGTAGAGTTCTTCGAGCACGCGCAGGAGTTCCTCTTCCCGTGGCAATCGGAGTGCGTTCATGTCTGGTGAGTTCTCCGGAGCGGATCTCCCGGCGGGGCGCACGATCACTCCGTCTTCCGGATCCCGAGCCCGACAAGGACGCGCTCTTCGTCCGACATATCCCCGATCAATCTCCTGATAGGCAGGGGAAGCTGCTTGATGAGCATGGGAACCGCGAGGATCTGGGACTCCTTCGCCTGTTCCGGGTGCTGGTAAACGTCGATCACCTCAAGGTCGTAGCTCCCTTTGTAGCTCGTCTCAAAGATATTCTTGATATTCTCGATCGCCCTCTGCGACCGGGGGGTCATCCCGGAGACGTAGAGCCGCAGGATGTAGCGGGAGCCCTTCCTTTCCAGCGCTGTCTCGAATTCTTCCGTGGTCGGAGGCCTGCTTGAGGCCTGTTCATTGTTCTTGCTGTTCACTCCGTCAACTCCCCTGGCATCTTAAGATCTTACCCCCGCGGGCGCAGGTCGAGACCGACCAGAACCTTCTCCGTATTCGAGAGGTCACCGATGATCTTCCTTAAGGGCTCGGGAAGTTTCCGGACGAGCGTGGGGACGGCAAAGATCTGGTCGCCTCTCGCGAGCTGGGGGTGTTCGACGAGATCGATCACCTCGATCCGGTACCGTCCGGCAAGGTGCTCCTCGCAGAATTTCTTCAGATTCGCGAACGCTGCGAGCGACTTAGGAGTCTGGCCCGCGACGTAGAGCCGCAACTCCCAGAACTCCCCGTTCTCCTCCTCGGTCGTCTCCTGATACGTACTCATTACACTTCCTCTTTCCCCTCTCCACTACCTCAAGCTTTCCGTCGCCGGCCGGGAGGATGGGCGCCTGCAGTCCCTTCCAGTTCAGGTCTTCCGGTGCAACGGCAGTGCCGACCCGGGCCGGGCATCGCCGGCATACGGTTCAGCCTCTACCCCGGGAGTCGGCGATTGTCTAAAATGCGTCACAGCGCTCGCACCCATACCCGGAAGGACTCAGGCCGTTCAGTCGTCTCAGGACATGGAGGCGGCCACGGCGGCTAAATGCGGGCCAGCACCCCTCAGTCGAGTGTTCAAGCCTCAGAAACCCGAGAGTGAAGCGACAGAGCGAGAACTGGTTTAGATACATTTATCCGATAGTCCCGGGAAATCTCCGTTATGAGACTACTGTATCTCCTCCTCGCCCTGGCGCTCGTCGTCCCGGCAACGGCTGTCGTCCTCACATCGGGGAATGCGGAGGCCGCCGGCACCGACGCCGGGTTGAAGCAGGTTGCCACATTCGGCAACGGCACGCGCTATGAGGCGGGACCATACCACGTCGTCGTCCTCTCCGGGACCTACCGGGAGATGGGGCGGCAGTACGGCGCCCTGATGAAAGATGAACTCCAGGCGGAGTATGCAATGCTCCGCACTCATTTCAGGGCATCGGGGTATACCGAGGCGGAGATCGGTGAATTCGCTCGGGGGGCAACAGCGCTTCAGGCAAAGCGTATGAAGGAGATCCGGGCCGGGATCGCGGAGACGTCCGACCTCTCCGTGGAGGAGGTCGATATCCTCTACGAAGGCCCGATTGTCTATCTCGTGACCTACGGCGCGAAGGCGGGATGCTCTTTTGTGGCGGTATGGGGCAACTACACCCCGGACGGCTCGGTGGTCCTCTCCCGGAACTACGACCTGCCCGACGTCTTCTCGCTCTTCCACCCCTACTACACCCTTGCGGTCTACAACCCGACCGACGGGAGCAACGGTGTGGCGACCTTCGGCCCGGCCGGGGCGCGCCCCGAGACCCTGATGAACAGCGCAGGGCTCTTCATCGCCGACGACAACGCTGTGGACTCCGGCAGCACCCTTGAGATCGCCGGGAGGCCCGACCTGGTCGGGGAGTTCTTCCGGCTGATGCTCGACTACTCCGATATGGAAGGGCTCGATGCCGGGATCATGACCACCCGTGCAGACTGCGCGTGGATCGTGAACGCGGCCGGGCCGGACGTGGCCTACTCCTACGAGGAGACCGTGTACGATGTCAGGCGCCGGGAGGGACCGGGCGTGATCGCGGCCGCAAACCACTTCGTGGACCCGTCGTGGCGGCTTGCGGCACCCCCGGCGGAGCACTCGACCACGCGGTATGAGAACCTGCTCCGCCTCGCCGAGAAGAACAAGGGATCTATCGACGGGGAACGGATGGCGGCGCTCCGCGATGTGCTGCTGGAGAACGGGGGCGCGACGTTCCGGCACAATCTGCTCGAGGGTATGCCGTACTCATCGGATCACCAGGCGGTCTTTGTCCCGGCGACCCGTACGCTCTGGATGAAGGTCGTGGACCGCGACTGGCAGAAGGTGGAACTCGGGCAGTTGTTCACGGTCTGAGAGGGGCGGCGGACCGGGATGAAGGGAGCGGATTCCCGCCCCCTCACCGGGATGCCGCAATAGACTCTCAAATAGATTATTTTCCGAAGTAATCGACGATATTGCGGAAGAGCTGCATGTTCATCGACTCAGTGGGCAGGGGTTTTCCCTCGCGCTTCAGCCGTTCTTTCCGGGTCGGCCAGTCGTAGAGGTTCACGAACTCCATGGCCCGCTCGGGGTGCGGCATCAGGCCGAGGACCTTGCCGTCCGCCGAGGTTATCCCGGCAATATCGCCTATCGAGCCGTTCGGGTTGTGGGGGTACTCCCCTCCCGCGGGGGAGAGGTCGTCGCGGCAGTAGCGGAACGCGACCATATTCTCCCTCTCGATCCGCTCCAAGGTCTCCTCCGAGCAGGAGAAGTTCCCTTCGCCGTGGGAGACCGGGCAGTAGAGGTGCGTGATGCCCTTCGTCCAGAGGTTCTCCGACGCGGGTTTGAGCGTGACGAAGCGGCACTCGAGCACGCCCTTTCGGTTCGGCATCAGGGCGATATCCCGGGGACGGTCCTGGTCGAACGCAGGGATCAGGCCGAGGTTCGCGAGGATCTGGAACCCGTTGCAGATGCCGAGGACGAGGTTGTCCCCCGCGAGGAACTCTTTTACGTCGCTCCAGAGGTTGTTCCTGACGCGGTTTGCGTATGCGTTGCCGGCGCCCGTATCGTCGCCGTAGGAGAACCCGCCGGGGAAGACCATCACCCGGTAGTCGGAGAGGGCCTTCTCTCCTGCGATGAGGTCGTTGATGT
The DNA here is from genome assembly GCF_032842345.1 of Methanoculleus caldifontis. Lineage (NCBI taxonomy): Archaea > Methanobacteriati > Methanobacteriota > Methanomicrobia > Methanomicrobiales > Methanomicrobiaceae > Methanoculleus > Methanoculleus caldifontis. The sequence continues at coordinate 567,608 of NZ_WBKO01000002.1, forward strand.
GGACGATATCGGATGCCATGCCGGCCCGCATCAGGGCTTCCTCGGTCTCCATCTCGGAGTTGATCCCGTAGCCGCTCATGATGAGGGCTTTTGCCGGGGTCCTGGTGTTGTATGTGCCGGCCATCTCAGTATCCCCCGAAAGGTGCCTTGTATGCAGCCTCGATTGTCGTAACAGGCTGCTCGATGAGGGTTTTGTCTCCTGCCGATACCCGGAAGACCGCACCGTCGACGCGGCCGAGGAGGTGCGCATCGCCGCCGAGAGCCTGCTCGAAGGCCTCCCGGTCGGAGGGGGCGACCGTGACAATGAGGCGGCCGAGCGACTCCGAGAAGAGGTAGAGGTCCGGGCGCATCCCGCCGGGTATGGCGAGGTCCATCCCGACCCTCCCTGCAATCGCGACCTTCGCGAGGGCGACGAGGAGCCCTCCGTGCGTCACGGGGAAGGCGGAGGCGACAAGGTTTCTCCCGATTGCGTCGGTCATCCTCTCGTAGCGTGCCTTTGCCGTCTCGATCTCGAGGGCCGGGACCGCACCACCCTCGAAACCGAGGTGCGCGAGGTACTCCGACCCGCCGAGTTCCTCCCCGGTTTCCCCGACGACGTAGACGAGGTCGCCGTCGAACTTCGCGTCCATCGAGACCGCGGCGGCGACGTCGGGGTGGACGCCTATCGAGGAGATGAGGAGTGTCGGGGGTACGGAGACCTTCACGGGGTTAGAGTCCGCATCGAACCCGGAGAAGTCGTTGAACATGCTGTCTTTCCCGGAGATGTACGGCGTGCCGAACCCGACCGCACCGTCGCGGCACCCGAGCGCAGCCCGCTTCAGTTGCCAGAGCCGCTCGGGATCGTCTGAGGAGCACCAGCAGAAGTTGTCGAGGAGCGCGATGGTATCCATCGGGACGCCTGTCGCGATCAGGCCCCGGATTGCCGCATCGATCGCGGCGATCGCCATGCGGTAAGGATCGAGCTCCGAGTACGACGGGAAGAGGCCCTGCGAGAGCCCCACGCCCTTCATCGAGCCGGGGACAACCTTCGTCAACGTGGCGGTGGCCTGGACCCGCCCGCTCCCCTGGACGGGGCCGAGGACGTGCCCTCCCTGGACGGTATGGTCGTACCGGGTCGAGATGAACTCCTTGGAGCAGATGTTCTTTCGCGCGAGCATCGCAAGGAGGAGGGCGTCGAGCCGGTCCGGGCACGGGAAGTCGGGCTCGGGATAGGCCGTCTCTACGGGCTTCGTTCTGAGGTGCTTCTTTGGGAGGCCGTCGTGGAGGAAGTCGAGTTCGACGTCCATGACGGCTTCGCCGTTGTACTCCACGACGCACCTGCCGGTATCGGTGAACGTCCCGATGACGGTCGCCTCGACCTCCCTCTTCCTCATCAGGTCCATGAACGCCTCTACCGTCTCCTCCGGGACGGCGAGCGTCATCCGCTCCTGCGACTCGGAGATCCAGATCTCCCACGGCGCCATGCCGGGGTACTTCAGCGGCACGCGGTCGAGGAGGACATGGCACCCGCCGGACTCCTTCGCCATCTCCGCGACGGAGCAGGAGAGCCCGCCCGCGCCGTTGTCGGTGATGCTCCGGTAGAGGTCGAGGTCGCGGGCCTCCTTGACGATGACGTCGGAGAACTTCTTCTGGGTGATCGGGTCGCCGATCTGGACCGCGGTGACGGGGCTCGCGGGGTCGAGGGCCTCCGAGGAGAAGGTGGCCCCGTGGATGCCGTCCTTACCGACCCGGCCGCCCACCATGACGATGAGGTCGCCGGGCAGGGCCTGCTTCTCGTGGAGCAGTCTCCCGTCGCGGGCCCGGGGCATCACGCCGACCGTGCCGGCAAAGACGAGGGGTTTACCCACGTAGCGGTCGTGGAAGTAGCACCACCCCTGCGGCGTCGGGATGCCGGAGCAGTTGCCGCCGACATCAACGCCGCGGACGACGCCTTCAAAGATCCTCCGGGGAGGGAGGATGGGGTTTGTCCGGTTCTTCCCGCGGAAGAGGGCCGGCTCGGTCTCGGGGTCGCCGACGCAGTAGCCGTAGATGTTGATGCAGGGTTTGGCGCCGAGGCCGAACCCGATCGTGTCGCGGTTCACCCCGACGATCCCGGTGAGGGCCCCGCCGAAGGGGTCGAGGGCCGAGGGGGAGTTGTGGGTCTCGACCTTGCAGGTCACGAGGTGCTCGTCGTCGAAGACGATCGCGCCTGAGTTGTCGGTGAAGACCGAGACGCAGATGTCGTCATCGCCCTTTGCCTCGCGGATGGTGTTGGTGGCCGCCTGGATGCAGGTCTTGTAGAGCCCCCTCGGGACGTCGTCGTCCATCGCCGAGGCAAAGATGGTGTGCTTGCAGTGTTCGCTCCAGGTCTGGGCGAGCGACTCGAGCTCGACGTCCGTCGGCCTCCGCCCCAGCCCCCGGAAGTAGTCCCGTATCGCGTGGAGTTGGGGGAGGTCGAGGGCGAGCGGCCCCCGCCGCTCCCCGGTCCCGGGATCGATGATACCCTCTTTCCCGATGCGTGCGAGGTCCGCGTCGGGGAGGTCGAGGTCCACGGTCCCGGCCGCCTGGAGTTCGTCGAGGCGGACGAAGGGCGTGACCGGGTCCATCCCTTTCCCGCCGTACTCCTCGCGGCTCTTGACGTGGACGCGGTTGACGAGCGGGTTTGCGAGGGCGGCGGTGAGCCTCTCGCGGGATTCGGGGGTCAGGTCGCCGCTCGCGAGGTAGAGCTGCGACGAGAAGACCGCCTCCCCTTCACCGAACCGGAACCCGAAGTAGTCCTCGATGGTCTGCTTTGCCGTCGTCCCGGCGTTGTCGGTGACGCCGGGGAGGAACCCGACCTCGATCGCGTAATCGAAGTCGGCCTCCGTCGTCGGCCGGTCTACGGAGTACCGCTGGACAACGGGGTTGCTGAGCTGCGCGCCGATCTGCGAGAGTTCTTCGGGGGAGAAGTCCCTCTGAGAGGTCGCTATGGTATAGACGTCGACGAGATGCAGCTCGCGCAGGGGGAAGCCCAGCGAGCGGAACCTCTCGGTACGCGTCTTTAGCCGTGGATCGCGGGAATAGTGTACCTCTATCCGGTGGACGTGAGAGGCCATGTATAAATATGGGTGGGATCGGGAGAAAAGTACTCCGCTGGGGTGGGGTGTGTGGTTGGGGAGAGGGTCCGGGAGGGGCTTGCAAGTGCCCCCGGAGATCCGATGATAAATACCCACGCCCGGGAATACGGGCCGAAGAAGAGATCTGCCAGGAGATAGTAGCTACTCATGCGGTCCGTGCCGAATGGTGGTTCGGACGGTCGAAGAACCGGCTGCTGAGTATGCGAGAAGGGTTTCATTCGCGAAGTGCAACGTCGATGGAAACGGACGGATTGCAGCAATTTTCGAGATACCGGCGGCTCCGACACTCATCTTCTTTGCAAACAGTCTGCTGGCCGACAGGATCATCGGGATGCAATCGACCGATCGTTTGCATCGCTCTGATGCCTGCGGCATCGAAAGAACACTCTTTCAAAAAAGGTCAGGGGGTGCTGGCGCCTTCCGGAGCCGTGGCAAGGCTCCGATCGATCAGCCAGCCCACTGCAAGCGCCGCGGTCGAGAGCGGCAGCGCGATGACCAGCGGGTCGACGACCGGCCAGGGCATCGGGAGGAGGCTCTCCACACCGAAGAGGAACTGCGAAAGGCCGAGCACTGCAGACTCTTTTACGTGGACGAAGGCTGTCCAGACAAACCAGACGACCGCACCTGTTATCAGGCTGTACTTCGCGCCCCGGAGTGACGGCCGCTCGGAGAAGAGCGCCTGAACATAGGCCGGGAGGAACGCGGCGGCGCCAAGACCCATGAACATCGCCGTCGCCCGGGCGATGATGCTGCCGGGCATGACGTAGGCGAGCAGGACGGAGACGACGATCATGGCTATGGTGCCGAGCTGGATCGTCCGCATCGACGGCTTCTCGCGCCGGGTATGCTGCCAGATGTCGTACCCAAGACTCGTCCCCATGGTATGGAAGAGCGAGCTTAACGTCGACATGGCGGCGGCGAGGAGCGCCAGCATGAAGACGACGACAAAGAGATCCGGCATCGCCGCGTTGATGTAATTCGGGATGATCGTGTCGATATTCCCGTTCGTCGCAGCTTCCACGGCGGTGACGCCAGCAGTCTGGTAGAAGTAGACGTTCGTCAGCGGTCCGACGGTAAAGGCGACCCCGGTCATCATCAGGATGAACGGTCCACCGACCAGCACCGCCCGGTTGAGAGCGCGGCTGTCCTTGACGGTCATGAACCTGACGACGAGTTGCGGCTGGGCGAGGACACCGATGCCGACCCCGAGGACGAGCGTCGTGATCAGGGTATACCAGATGGGCGACCCGAGCTCGGGCATCGACGCCCACCCGGTCATTCCGGCGGCCGCAAGCGCGGAGGGCACCTGGCTCGAGAGCGCGTCAAGTGCCATGTGGGCATTTATGACGCCGCCGAGGAGCGTGTAGGTGAGCAGAAGCAGAATGGTCATGCCCACCAGCATGATCGCACCCTGGAGGGCGTCGGTGTACATGACGGCGATGAGGCCGCCGACCACGACGTAAAGGGCGACGACGGCGGCGAAAGCGAGCAGCGCCGTATCGTACGGGATCTGGAGAGTACTGGTGATGAACTGCGCTCCGCCGATCAGGATCGCGGCGGTATAGAGCGGCATCCCGACGACGATCAGAATGCCGGTGAAGGTCTGCAGGAAGGGCGAACCGTAGCACTTCCCTATCAGGTCCGGGAAGGTGACTGCGCCGACGCGCTGCCCGATCCGCCGGGTTCTCTTTCCGAAGACCACGAAGGCGATGAGGACACCGACGCCGATGCAGAGGACGGTCAGCCACATCAGTCCCATTCCGAGCTGTGCCGCCGCACCGCCGAAGCCGATGATCGCCGAGGTTGAGATGAAGGTGGCGCCGTAGGAGAGCGCGAGGACGACCGGGTGAATTCTTCTTCCGGCGACCATGTAGTCGTCGGACCCCCGGGTCCTCCGATAGCCGAGGTATCCGAGGCCGATGACCAGCAGGAGATATACGACGGTCACCAGGGCGAATGTGAGGGTATCAACTGCCATGACTATCATCCAGCCCCTTATTCCAGTTCAGAAGGCCGTACAGGATACACGCAAGCGTAAGACCAATCGCAAGCACGTATGCAACCCAGATAGAGGGATCGGTAATTCCGAGCATAAACAGTCCTCCCGGTAACAGATTACCGGTTCAATCCACGGGAACACAGCGTCGTGCCGGTTCCCTATCTAAAGCTAAAGAAGAAGGCGAATACGTTCTGCACGTCGGTGCAACCGGGGTTCACGTGAGGATATGCCATCGGTGATTGTCCCGATCTTATTCTACGCGTCCCGTATTTAACGGTTGTTTTTCCTGCCGCATCCGGGCAGAAGCCCATCAAATTATGTCTTCTCTGGTTTGACGGCCCTTCTTCTCTTCCGGTTTATCTACTTCCTCCACCTCATCGTGTTGCGCTTGTGGACTGCCCAAGGGTTTTCATTATCCTCTCCTGACATTCAGAGGGTTCTGTTGAATTTCCCCGGCCAATAACAATCACAAGCGCCTGACCCGCTTTCTTTGATCTCCGATCTCTCGAAGATAAGGAGATGATCTCGGAGGTGAGTTCCGGAGATGATCTACGAACACCGTATGCCAGTGAAAGATGACCTTTGCGCCGCTGTCTTTTCAACGGTTTGCCCTTAATGCTGATCATCCGGTTCCCAGACTATCCGGCATGCGGAGGTTCACAGGACCTCCTTCAATCCCGGGATTTTGCGGAAGACAAAATGTGTCGCCGCAAAGCAGAGTGGAACGCAGATGACGCAGAGCAGGAACCATTGAACAACCGGGTACAGCACAAACGGGCTGAGCAGCAGAGCGACCGCGACAATGATCGGAGGATGGAACATATAGACGGTAAACGAATTGTCCGACATCGTTTTAACCAGCTTCGTTTGTCGATTGAATTTCTCCCTGAAGACGGCGATCAGCCCGATGCTCATGGCAACCGCCACAAAGGATTCCCATACCGAAAATCCTGCGCTCTGCCAGGTCAGCCCCCCCTGAAGGGCAGCCATGTTTCCGCTTACCGTGACCGGTATTACCAGCGCCAGCCAGGCGAAGAGGCCCAGAGCGATGCCGCCGATAAGCCATCGTTTCCCGGTCCGGTAACTGATGGCGGCGAAGAGATTGTTTCTGTACGCGACGATACCCACGACGAAAAGGACGACGTACGAAGCGAAATAGCTGAGTTGCATGTTCAGAACGCTCGTCCCGATCGGCTGGACGATCCTGATCAGAAAGGCGGAGACGGCAATGATCAGGATAAGGAGGACTGCCCCGGCAAATGACGGTTCGAGCTGCTTTCGAGCCGTTGCAGGGGCTGACCGGCGGGGGATCAGGCGCACCAGCCCGTAGATCAGAGAAAAGCCGAAGAGGGCCACCGCGAACCACATCACCCCGGTGCTTGAAAGAAAGCCGATAATGTCAAAGCCGGTCCACGTATTGCCGAGCTCGACGTATTCGATGAACGGCGTTATTGCTACCATATAGATCAGCGTAGGGACGATCAGGCGCCGAAATCTCTCTCCGGCGAAGCGGCCGAATCCTTTCCGGTCGTAGCTCCCTGCGACGAAATAGCCGGAGACCAGGAAAAGGAGTCCCAGGAAGTATGCCTGCTGGAACGAAAGGTAGAATCCGAACCAGATGGTGGATACCGTGTCTAGGTGCGTGTCTGCTATGTAGTACCAGCTGCCGAATCCGCTATACGTCACCGCCAGGTGATGCATGACGACAAAGACGATCACCATCAGTCTCAGGTTGTCGAGGTACAGCAGCCGCTCCTTTCCCTTCCCCATTTCATCACGGATCGAGATGGCTGCCAATCGACGACCTCACTTTCACTTCGCGATGCTGTGCTGAATAGTTCCGGTCGCCCGACCGCAAACGTGAAGGCGACGGGGGCCCCTGCCGGTCTTCCATGCCCGGGAAGGAGCGCCGGGGACACCAGTACCCCGATACTCGCGATTAGAGTATATAGAATGAGCGCCAGGTGCGGCGCGGCGAATTCTGTCTCTCCCTTGAGTCCATCGACCGGTAGGAGTACCTCCTCGCTCCGGGAGGAGGGCAGTCATTACGATAGCCCTCTTCCGGGCACCTCGATCGATACATCAGATGAACGGCGCAGGAGTCCGACCACTAAGCCGCAACGGAGTGGGTACAACTGTGCCCGACAAAGAGATGTAGAACCAGGTGGGGCAGGAAAAACCTGAAAACAGGAGAGGATTTGAACTTATCGTTCTTAAGCCCCAGCCGAGATTTGAACTCGGGACCTGCTGATTACAAGTCAGCCGCTCTGCCAGCTAAGCCACTGGGGCATACCTTATGATGTGGGTTGTCCGCGGTAAAAAAGATGGCGCCCGGATTCTCATGGCTCTCCGACATCCCCGGGCATCTCAGGTTCCACCGTCCATACCGTCTCACCATCATACCAAATCCGCCGGACCCGATGATACGGAATACACGCTACATGCGTCCCGGCGTCCACCTCCAGGTACTGCGCATCGAGCGCGAGGACCCGCTCGCCCTGCACCGTCGAGCGATCGCCGGGCGCCCCCCTGTCGACGTACTCGACCTCGACCCGCGAGAAGTCGTAGCCCGGATCGTGATAGAGCCGGAGCAGCAGCCGGTGGCTCGTCCGCATACCACGACCCCCTCGCCCCGCCGGACCATAAAGGTGCGGGACGCGCCGCCGGCCGGCCCGCCGGAGCGAACCGCGGGAAGACAGGGACGAGTCTGCAACGTTCATAACAAAGGAGCGCAAGAGTGTACCAGAAGGATGTCGCATCTCAACGTCGATCTCGGGGGCCGGCCCGGCCTCGACTGCCGGGGATTCTGTTCGTATTGCTACTTCAAACACGTCAAGGGAACGACGTCGTTCGGCTGCAAATACTGCCTCCCCTTCCAGAAGGGCTGCGACTACTGCACCCGGGGCGTGCGCGAGGGGTATACCGGGTTCAAGGACCTCCGGACCGTCGCCGACGAGACGCTCGCAAATCTCCAGATCACGGGCGACGACATCGACCGGATCACCATCAGCGGCGGCGGGGACCCGAGCTGCTACCCGGAGTTCCGCGACCTCGTCGAACTCCTCGGCAGCATGGAGGTGCCGCTTCACATCGGCTACACGAGCGGCAAGGGGTTCGACGACCCCGCTATTGCCGACCACCTCATCGAGAACGGCCTCTCCGAGGTCTCCTACACCGTCTTTGCCGCCGACCCGGCTCTGCGGCGGCAGTGGATGAACGACCCGACCCCGGAGGCCTCGCTCGCGGTCCTCGACCGGCTCTGCGGCGCAATCGACGTCTACGCCGCCGCGGTCGTCATCCCCGGCGTCAACGACGGCGAGACCCTTGAGCAGACCTGCGCGTGGCTCGAGGAACGGGGCGCAAAAGGGCTGATCCTGATGCGGTTTGCGAACAGGACCGACCAGGGGCTCATCCTGGGGAACGCACCCATCATCGAGGGGCAGCAGGTCCATTCCGTCGACGAGTTCCACGATACCGTCACCCGCTTAAACGAGCAGTTCCCGATGAAGATCAGCGGGACCCCGCTCGGCGACCCCTCGATCGGCTCGCCGTTCGCGATCCTCCACGAACCCGACCTCTTGAAGAAACTCCCGCGCGTCCGGAAACGCGCGACCGTGATCACCGGGAGCGTCGCCGCCCCCTTCATTCAGCGGGTCCTCTCGATCCGGGGCTCCGAATCGAGGGTCGTCCGGGTGAAAAAGGAGATCGCCTGCCTCATCACCGCCGACGACCTCGCCGGGGTGAACCTCAGAAGGCTCGAAGAGGTCGTGATCCTCCCCGGCCGGGCGTTCGTCCATGACGCCGAGGCGAGAAGAATCCTCTCCGCCGACGGCGTCGACCGCGAGGTCGTCCGCGGCCCCGACATGCTGACGGCCGACGCGGAGACGAGCATGGGCATGACCCGGACAGAGGTCCTCCAGAAGGAGATAGACGGGTTTGCGGCCCTGATCAACACCATCAACCTGCACGGCCGGTGACGGGGGGGCACCCCCGGAGCGAAAAGCGGAAGACGGCGCCGCACTCCGGCCGGCCCGGTATGCGATCCTCGACCCGGACCTTCCCGCCGTAGCGCTCGATCAGGGTCCGGACGATGTAGAGGCCGAGCCCCTTGCCGCTCTTCCTCCCGCCTTTCCTGAACTTCTCAAAGACCAGGGACTTCTCGGCGTCCGGGATCCCCGGCCCGGTATCCTCGACCGAGACCATGACGGTCCCGTCCTCCTCCCTGACGTCGATCCGGACCGAGACATCCGGTCCCCCGAACTTGACGGCGTTGCCGATGAGGTTTATGAAGACCGCCGGCAGGAGATCGTCGGCAGCGACCCACCGCTCCTGCGGCGTATAGTGAATATCCGCGCCAGGGAAGAGATCGATGGCGCACCTCACGGCGGGATCGAGGCCGACCGGTCCGGGCGCCGGAACCTCCTCCATGATCCGCCGGATCGTCGAGATGTTCCTGACGATCTCGGCGCTCTGCCAGACAGCCGCCCCGATCTTCCGGGCAAGTTCCTTCTCCGGCCCCTTGAGATCCTCCGCAAGGAGCATCGCATAGCCGATGGCGACAGTGTTCGCGTTGTTGATGTCGTGCGTCATCAGGTCCAGGTAAAAGTTCGCCTGCTCGTGGAGCCGCATCCGCTCGACCGCGCTCCCGACCTCCCGCCCGATGGAGGTGAGCACTTCCCGCTCGTCGGGGGAGAAGACGTGCGCGCCCCGGCTGACCAGGTTGACGGCGCCGATGACCCGCTTTCCGGCGACGACGGGGATGCTCGCAAACGCCTGGATCCCCGCACCGGCGTCCTGCGGGCAGGCTCTCGGGTAGTCCTCCACGAAGCAGGGGATGCCGCGGCCGATGACCGCGTCGTAGGGAGGAGTGTCGAGGCCGACGATCCGCCGCCGGAACGAGAAGCCCTCCGGGAGCCCGGTCTCGGCGACCAGTTCGGCCGTCGAATGGTTGTGTCCGACCAGATAGGCGCCGCCCCCATCGAAGTCCAGAAGCGCCCGGGTCTTCTCAAGGATGCCCGCAAGCAGCTCGTCCGTCCCCGCCGACGACGTGGCGGTCCTGACCACCTCGTTGATGACATGGAGATGGATGTTCCTGCGCCGGACCCTCTCCTCTGTACGCCTCTGTGCGGTGATATCTGCAACGCCGATAGCCACGCCCCGGCCCTCCCCGCTCCCGCCGGGCTCGCGCCGCAGGTGCTCCACCCGGTCAAGCATCGTCTCCAGGCGCTTCACCACCAGGGCGTGCCGGATAGAGCAGATCAGGCTCTCGGGAGTGATCTCCCCCCGGATCAGGTAGTCGTCCGCGCCGCGCCGGAGAGTTCTGACCGCCGCATCGAGGCTCTCGGGAGAGACGAGGAGTATGAGGGGGATTGCCGGCGCTACGCCCCTCACCTCCCCGATCGCTGAAGGACCCAGACCGCCGGGGTCGAGTAAAACGAGATCGAACGGCTGGTGCCGGAGGGCATCGAGGCCTTCGGCAAGCTGCCCGTACTCGACCGGTTCTGCCGGGAGCCGGGCCTCAGCGAGCGCCTGCCGGATCAGCCCGGCGTCATCGGGGCTTCCGGTGACGACAAGCAGCCTGAGCGGGTCGGACACCTCCTCGCACCCCCGCCGGAAGGCGTCCCGGGTACCTGGTAACTTCAGTTTCATGCCCGTGAGAGGTGCGCGAGGCGTGCCGCTCCGGAGCACCTCACCTCCATCAACAGGAGGGTAGGGGGATAAAGATTACTGAAGGTCTGCCGGCGAGGCTGCCCCCGCAAGCCCGATAAACCGCTCGACGATCCATCCGTTTCTGACCTCCGGGTGGAAGAGGAGGCCGTAGAGGGGAAGCGAACGGTGCCGGATCGCCTGGACGCACCGGTCGGATGCCGCGAGCGGCACGAACTCTTCAGGGACCGTCACGGCGTATTCGTGCACCTCGTACGCCGAAAAGAGGTCTTCACCGGCAAAGAGCGGATCGGGTGCGAGCACCCGGACCTCGGTCATACCGATACCGCAGCAGGGCTCGATGCCGCCACCGAAGGCCGCGGCGAGAGCCCGCATGCCGGAAGATATGCCGAGCACCGGGCGCCCGAATCCCCGCAGCCACCGGAGCCGTTCGGGGTGCTCTGCAAACCCGGTGTCTCTGAGCGCCGTCCCGCAGAGGACCACCGCATCCGCGGCCTCGACGTCCGACGCGTCGACGGCGGTGTAGTGGCGGACGACAGACGGCGCTCCGGCGTCCCGGAGAATCCGTTCGACCGGCCCGACGAACTCGTCCCGCGAGAGCGAGCCTTCCCTGTAGCAGAGGTCGACGATCAGGATCATTTTGCCACCAGCCCCGCCCGCTCGACCCGGAGGACGCCGTTGTAGTTCCGGCAGGTCTTCGACGTCTCCTCGATCGCGATCCGTTGCGAGAAAAAGGGCGCGTCGACGACGAACGTCTCAAGTTCCCCTCCTTCGCCGGTGAGGGTGATCCGGTACTTCCGGGCAATCGCCCGGAGTTCGTCGAGAGTGCTCCGGTCGATCTCCCGCCCGAGCCAGGATTCGTCGAAGGGGGAGGAGAAGACGCCCACGATGACGACCTTAAAGCCGGCCTCGATGAGTTCTTCCATGTAGGCCTCCTGGTCGGCGAGCCAGAGCGGGTTGAACGACCAGAGATCGAGCTCACGGCAGATCCGCTGGACCCGTGCCGCCTGGTAGACCGAGAAGAGCGCCCCGGTGACGACCCCTTCGATCCCGAACTCCTCTCTGGCCCTGAGGAGAGCCTGCTTCAGGTCATGGAGTTCCTCCTCTTTCTCCCCTGCCGTCTTGACCTCCAGGAGGGGAAGCCCTGCCGCCTCGGCCTGCAGCGCGGCGAGGTGGATGTTCGGAGTGTGAAACATGTAACTCTCCGGGTTTTCGGAGACGACCGTGATCAGGCAGGCAACCTCTTCCTGCTGCATCGCTTTCCAGCAGGCAAAGGTCGAGTCTTTCCCGCCGGAGAAGAGCACACCGAGTTTCATGATGTTCCCGTACTCTTCGGCCCGGCGCACGATAACCCCTGCGGCGCAATGCCCTCACGCATCCGCCCGGAGAATCCAGGCCACGACCCGGACGCAGGCGAAGAGATACGAGAGAGGAAAGTTTCATTCAGCAAAATAGGGCACATTAAGGCTCCGTTCTCCGGCAAGGATCAGGATTATATGATGTCGAATCTTCACTCCGCATGAGCGCCCGAAGCGTATCAGGAGGTATGCACTATGATGGAAAATGGCCTGCACCCGAAAGAGCAGATCGAAGTGGTGGTTGAATGCGTCCTGGTAAACTACCGGGGCGATTCCGAGTCCCGGAATCTGGTCGTCCACGCCATCCTGGAGTGGGCAGAAGAGCACCCCGACGAGTGGGAACAGCTGCAGGCACGATGCCAGCGGCGCCAGGAGATGCTGGCATAACCCCTCCGGACCGGACACAACTCTTCTTTCCGGTCCGGGTCCGTCGATAGCCTCTCCCGCACCAGTCCGGCGTCACTGTATTCCGGGGACAGCCAGCGCCCGGCAGATGCTGCCGGCCCAGGCCCTGGTATCGGCCGCGCGGGGTGCAGGGAGTGTCCGGTGCTTGAAGCCGGGCTTCCGGCCGCCGGTCTGCAACGGGGAATACCGCGATCGGGACGACGGGACCTGCCGGTGCTCGATCGAAACTGGAAAATGAGTGCGAGGGGAGCGATTCGAACGCTCGAACTCCTACGAGACTAGGCCCTCAACCTAGCGCCTTTGACCTGGCTTGGCAACCCTCGCCCGGATTGCGGGAGGTAACACTTTCGGTTACGGAACGGAGATGAAAGATGCGTCGATTGCGCTTTCGCGCCCCGTTCACCCCATTTAATCTATCGTCATACTTGATATACCTTTGTATGGGACAGGGACGGAGAAGAGATGGCCCCCGCCGGAAACGAAAGAAAGCCCTGCGGCGGGGACCGCAGGTGCGTACCCTTGAACCGGGGAAGAGGCCTGCGCGGCCCATTCCACCGTTCGACCTGACGACCGTGGCCCCATAACGGGGGTCCACCGGCCCTTCACGCAGGGGAGGAGGCGTCCCCGGCACTGCCGTTCGCGGATCTATACGAGCTCTCAGGGACGAGGATCTCAAAACGGGCACCTTCTCCCGGGGTACCGGCCTCCAGGATGGAGAGACCGGTGATGGCAAGGATCTCGCGGACCAGGAGAAGACCGTAGCCGTTATTATTGTAGTGCTCCCGCCTGAAGATTGCCTCCTTGAGGTGCGCCGGGACCCCCAGCCCGTCGTCTTCGCAGACGATCACCAGGTCAGGACCCCTCTTCAGCGTTGAGAACCCGATCCGTGTGGTCCGTTCTCCGTGAGCGATCGCGTTCATCGTGAGGTTATGGATCACCCGCTCCAGGAGAGGGTCGGCATAGACCTCCACCGCATCGACCGTCACGGTGATCGTCACCCCGGCCAGGCGGGCCGTAGCCACCCCACCGGCGACCGTATCCTCGAGGTTCTGCCAGACCGGCTCCTTGATGCCGACGCTTTGATAGTCCCTGGCGAACTCCACCTGTTTCCGGAGGTTTTGGGCGAGGGCGTCCATCCCGTCCAGGTACTCAGTGAGCGGCTGGTTCGCCGCGGCCACTCGCTTGATCATCTCAACACGACTCAACAAGCCTTGAATCGTATTTGAAAGATCATGCTGGGTTATTCTGCCGAGGAGCTGGAGTTTGGCGTTCACCAGAGTCAGGGATTCGTTTGCCTGCTGCAGCTGAGCCCTGGTGTCGTGGAACTGCGTCACGTCGCGTACCGACTCGATGGCGCCGACGACCTCGCCACGGCCGTTGCGGAGAGGAGTCGCAGTGGCCCAGAGCACCGCTCTCCTCCCGTAGAGATCATCGACCTCGATGTTGCCGGAGAGGACCCCGTCCAGGTTCCGGACACGCGGGTACCTCTCCCTGAGCAGTTCTATATCGCCTGACAGGAGGAGGTCGATCAGGATCGGGCTACGCCTGCCATAGAGGCGATACGCATGCTCGTAATCACCCTTCCCCATGATATCCTCGCTTCTGGTACCGGTCAGCCTCTCCATCGCCTGATTCCATACGATGATCCGGCCCTCCAGGTCCCTTGCGAACGTCGCATCAGGGAGGAAGCTGATGAGATTGCTCAGGGTTCGCCGGGATGCCGCCAGTGCTTCCTTCGCGCGCTGCTGGCCGGCAGAGAGCGAGGCAACGACGGCAGCGACGAACACGAACAGAATAAACCGGAGCACCGCCCCGAGAGCCTGCCCGGGGTCCCGGGTGAAGGAGAGGAGCAGAATGACATACAGGCATGAGAGCGCGACGGCAAACACGAAGCCCCTTCGGGCGTAGAAGAAGCATGCAAAGATGATCGGGAGGTAGAACAAGTTCTGAAAGATGAAATAAAGGCCGGAATTGAGCGAGTAGAGGCTGACAGCGATGGCAACGGCGCTGCTTGCCAGGATCAGGACGAGGGGGATGTAGTCGGATTCGTCAGGGCGCAAGTATCGATCAATCTCCATGCGTTCGGACCTCTTATGCTGCCGGGACAACGGCCCGCGCGATGCACGGTCTGGCCGACGGGCGGCAGCGATGATGCCTGGAAGGGTTGTGTAACCGGATTATTTATGGTTTATACTGGATAAAAGGGCTGCGTCTCTCCTACAGGAGGTAACCGAGGGTATCCCGGGAAGAACCTGCTTCTTGTGCTCCGCTCCCGGCAGATCGAGGGAGCGAGCTACGTAATTCATAGTAGACGCATGCGTCTTACGGAAGAGATTGCAGCGAAAGACCGGACGCTCGCGTAGCGGGCATCGGTAGAGAAGAACAGCGTTCCAATGGAAAGGAAGGTAATAGCAGCGAGTCGGGCTTCCCGAGGACTCGCGTACCTCAGTACCACACGTCACGTGAGAGGGCTTAACTGCTGGGTTCGGAATGGGTCCAGGTGTTTCCCCTCTGCTATGGCCGCTATTACCAGTAGTGGGCTGTGTGGTT